>CACVAV010000407.1 GCA_902727945.1 uncultured Thiotrichaceae bacterium
TTTTTTCATGTCTGTCACTTGTTCTGTCTGGTGCCTGTGGCAGAATAGCGACATGTCCGACATTACCCCAGCCTTTGACGTTAAAGATTTCCTGAAAACCGTGCCTCACCAGCCTGGTGTTTATCGCATGCTGAACGAAAAAGGCCAGATTATTTATGTTGGTAAGGCCAAAGACCTGCGTAACCGGGTATCCAGTTACTTCCGGGGGAATATTGCTAACTCGCGTACCTATGCATTGGTTAAGCAAATACGTGATGTGCAGATCACCGTAACCAACACTGAAGCTGAAGCGCTATTACTTGAAAATAACCTGATTAAGCAGCATCAGCCGCGCTACAACATCCTGTTAAAGGATGGCAAAGGCTATCCGTACATTTATATCTCAGATAAACAGGATTATCCCCGTATTCAGTTTTATCGTGGTTCACGTAAGCAACCCGGTCAGTACTTCGGGCCTTATCCCAGCGTGGGTGCGGTACGTCAGACTTTGCACCTGATGAAAAAGTTGTTTAAGGCGCGGCAATGTGAAGACAGTTATTTTGCTAATCGTTCCCGGCCTTGCCTGGAATATCAAATTAAACGTTGCAGCGGGCCATGCGTAGGGTTGATCAGTCAACAGGATTATAACGACAGTATCCAGCATGCGATTCAGTTTTTGCAAGGGCGAACAGGTGATGTGATTGATGACCTGGTACAGAAAATGGAAGTGGCCTCTCAGGCATTAGACTTTGAAAAGGCCGCTGAATACCGGGATCTTATTGAAAATCTGCGCCAGATTTCTCAGCAGCAATATGTCAGTGGTGGTAACAGTAATGTCGACATTGTGGCGATTTATCTGGAATCCGGCGTGGCCAGTGTGCAGGTGTTTACTATCCGTAGCGGTAATAATTTAGGTAATCGTAATTTTTTCCCGAACTTACCGCATGAGGAAGTAGACATAACTGAAGTGATGGCTGGTTTTCTGGCTCAGTATTACCTGAATCATGATGTTCCGGGTGAGGTGCTGGTGTCGGTATTGCCGGATGAGAAGGAAGTGCTGGAAGAAATGCTGACATTGAAGCAGCAGCGTAAGGTAGTATTGCGCCAGCCTAAGCGCGGTGAGCGTAGTAAGTGGTTGGAATTAGCTGATAAAAATGCCAGAGAGGCGCTGAAAATGCGCCTGTTGTCCAAGGCGGGTATGCAGGAGCGTTTGTTTGCGTTGCAGGAAGTATTGTCTTTGGATACACCACCCCTGCGTATGGAGTGCTTTGATATTAGTCATACGATGGGTGAAGCGACTGTTGCATCTTGTGTGGTGTTTGATCCGAACGGGCCGCAAAAGTCGGAATATCGCCGGTTTAACATTGAGGGTATTACGCCCGGTGATGATTATGCGGCGATGAAACAGGCTTTAAGTCGGCGGTTTCGTCGGGCCACTGAACAAGATGGTAAGTTGCCTGATATTCTGTTTATTGATGGTGGTAAAGGCCAGGTTTCTCAGGCACTGGATGTATTAAATGAGCTGCAAATCAGCGTGGTAGAAGTAATCGGTGTGGCAAAGGGGGAAGGGCGCAAGCCCGGACTTGAGACGCTGATTGTGGAACAGAATACCGGAAAATTATCATTGCCGGAGCACTCCAGGGCTTTACACCTGATTCAACAGATTCGTGATGAGGCACATCGGTTTGCTATTACCGGTCATCGGGCGCGACGGCAAAAAGCCCGTACCCGTTCGCCGCTGGAAGATATTCATGGTTTGGGGGCAAAACGCCGTCAGATTTTATTAAAGCAGTTTGGTGGCATGCGTGGCATTGAGCGGGCCAGTGTGGAAGAGCTGAGTAAAGTGTCAGGTATCGGTAATGATCTGGCGCAAAAAATATATCAAAAGTTTAACGGAGCGTAACAATGTTGTTCAACCTGCCCATCATGCTGACCTGGCTAAGAATACTTTTTATTCCATTAATGATCATGTTTTTCTATCTGGATTATGCCTGGGCACCCTTGGCTACCGCGACTATTTTTGGTTTTGCGGGTTTGACTGATTGGGCGGATGGCTACTATGCACGCAAGCTCAATCAGGAATCACGGTTTGGTGCCTTTCTTGATCCGGTGGCGGACAAGCTTATTGTGGCGGTTGCTTTGCTACTGATTGTTGAGCGGGAAGGTGCTTTCTGGTTCACGATGGCCGGGATTATTATCATTGGCCGGGAAGTGATTATTTCTGCGTTGCGTGAGTGGATGGCGCAAATTGGCGCCCGGAGCGCGGTGGCTGTGGCATTTATTGGTAAGGTGAAAACCACCGCGCAAATTATTGCGCTGATGTTCCTGCTATATAATCAGGATTTGTTTGGCATCCTGCCTATGCGGGAGTTGGGCATTATTGCGCTGGTGGTGGCGACCGTGTTGACAGTGGCATCTATGGTGCAGTATCTGAAGGGTGCTTTTGCTTCTCTGCAGTCAGATGGCTGAGATTGCGAGGCATTAGCGATTAAATTAACCCTGCCTTTCTACAGAAAATAGTTCTCTGTAGAAAGGCAGGGGATGTAGATGTATTTATGAACGCCCATCCAGCAAAAA
>CACVAV010000408.1 GCA_902727945.1 uncultured Thiotrichaceae bacterium
ATGCGAATGGCATATTGTTTATTTTCAGGCGCTTGCTTTGAGTTTCGGCAGTTGCCGGGATAAATCAGGCCGAGCGTACCGGGTTTGGCGTTAGTGCGTATTTTTTGCCGTGAACAGGTGCAAGGGTAGGTATATGCCGAGAGTTTGGTGAGTGCTTGTTGGTAAGCTTCAATGCGGGTGCTTTGATATTCGATGTCTCCGTCCCATTGAAAGCCATAACTGCCTAGGGCGCGGATAATCTGGTCAGCTGCCCCGGAAACTTCCCGGGGCTTATCTATATCTTCTATACGCAGCAACCATCTGCCCTGTTGGCTGCGTGCTTCGAGGTAGCTGGTCATGGCAGCTAACAGGGAGCCAAAATGTAAGGGGCCGGACGGTGTTGGTGCAAATCGACCTACGTACATTGTCTTTGTATCAGGAAGCTATTTGTCTTTCTTTGATTTCCTGTGTGGTCTTGCAATCGATACACATCTCTGCGGTAGGGCGAACTTCCATGCGTTGCAAGCCGATCTCGATGCCACAAGCATCACAAAATCCATAATCATCCTCGTTAACACGGATGATGGTTTTTTCAATTTTACGGATTAATTTACGCTCACGATCACGTGTGCGTAACTCCAGTGCAAACTCTTCCTCCTGAGTAGCACGGTCAGCGGGATCAGAAAAATTACTGGCTTCTTCTTTCATGTGGCCGACAGTGCGGTCCACTTCTTCCATCAATGACTTTTTCCAGGCAACTAATATTTCACGAAAATGCGCTAGCTGTTTTTCGTTCATATATTCTTCGCCTGATTCGGGGATATATGGCTCTATTCCATCAACTGGTAACGCGGCTTTTCTCGCCAGGTAAGTTACATTGTCAGCTGCCATTTATTTTTCTCCTGAAAGAAAGATTCAATCGAATCAGATGGTTATAATAATAAAGGGTGTAGTCCCTTTGATGTGATAATCAGCATGACCTGAATGGCGCGGCATTGTACCGTAAATCGCCGCCAATACCTAGTTAAATTAAGTATTTCAGGACTGCTAGCGGGTATATCTGAAGTGTTCAATAGCTGAAGTTCATCAGCCCTTTTCCAGGTGTACCTATCGGTTAGTTGTACTGGTGATGAATTAGTTTCATAAAAATTTAACTTAACCCAAGCTTAATATTTTATGAGCATCATTTATAAAAATCGAAACTGAAAGCGCACAGCCTCTGTTCCCGGATCTGCGATGTTCACTGAAAACTCTTCCGGCAGTCCGGTTGGCATCAGTACTTCTGAGCGTTTTTCTCCGATATATTCTGTGGCTGAAAAGCGCCTTAGGGCCACCACTTCAGAATCACCGTTAAGAAAGCTAATTTCCAACAACGGGTAAGGTTGTGCAAAGGTTGCGTTATTCTGAATTGAAGCACTAATGATGAGTAGGTTAGGTAAGTTAGGATGTGAGTACACATTGTGGCTCAGCATCTTAATGTTGCCGACATCGCGGGGTACTTTAATTTCACAGCCGATAGTTGCACAGATTTTCTGTGAAAATTCTGCAGTCAATGGTTGTTCGGCAAGCCAGTTTCTGGATGAATAAAGCAACTGGAGTAACAATAATAAGGTCAGTGCCGATAAACTCATTATCAGAAATTTACGAGAGCGTGGCGCTGGGGAATGAGTGGTCGTGGCTTCAGACTTACGGGGCTGATTTTGCTGATCAGTAGGCAACACCCTTATCCGGGTATCAGCTGGTCGCACCTGCTCCCCCATCAAGGGTTGTAATTCCGCTTTAGCAAAATCACGCTCCTCAGGCAGTGTAGTGCTCAACGCTTTCATTGCATCGAAAATGGTATCGCATTCACCACAACGTAATAGCCCTTGAGCGGCTGTCAGCTCTTTCATGGTGACCCGGAATACAGCTTTGCAATGGCTACACTGAGTATACATTTAGCGGTTCATGCTCTATGGTTTATTTATAATTATTGTAGTCTTATTATGTGTTGCTTACATGCAGGTGGTGCGCAAATTACATCCGTTCATCGTACCTGACTCTGAAACTTCAGGTATTGTTTGCTGACAAATGGCCGATATGGCGGGTTCCGCTCATTCTCACCCAGTCTTCCTGTGTTGCAATGTGAGCTTCAGTGAGTGCGGAGCTGTATGCTGCGCTGACCATTTCAGCTTGTTCCTGCAGAATGCCGGATAAAGCCAGTCGTCCGCCCGGCTTCAGATGCCCCAGTATGTCGGATGATAATTTGACCAATGGCCCTGCCAGGATATTAGCGATCACTATGTCGTACGTGTCTGCTTCCAAATCTTCCGGAAAGCAGGTCTGTATAGCATCAGCAGGCAAGCTATTGCGCTGTGCATTATCCTGTGTTGCCTGTAACGCCTGTGGATCAATATCGGTTGCGACAATTTTTCCTGCACCAAGTTTGGCGGCAGCAATGGCAAGAATGCCTGAGCCACAGCCATAATCCAGCACAGTTTTACCTGCGAGGTCTTCACCATCAAGCCACGCAAGGCACAATGCTGTCGTGGGGTGGTT
>CACVAV010000409.1 GCA_902727945.1 uncultured Thiotrichaceae bacterium
TCTATATTGGTACGGTACATCGGCACATTACGGCCTTCGCTGACATTGCGCACATCCAGACCATCGGCCTGTAACGCTTCTTCAAACGAGAATGAGCAGCCCAGCATAAAGGTGACAAAATCCTCCTGCCAGATGTCACGAATGTCGGTGACTTCATCTGTGAGCACGCCGTCTTTAAACACCCGGTAACTCGGAATATCAGTACGAATATCCAGGCCTTCAGCCAACGAGGGGATTTCCCAGCTACCAGGGTCAGCCATGCCTAATACCGGACAGGGCTTAGGATTCAGTTGGCAGAATTGTAAAAACTCATCTGCCCATGACTTGGGCAGAATGGTCATATTGCATTGTACGAAACCGGAACAAAAGCCGGATGTATTGCCGGTATGCTGGCCGGTACGGATACGCTGGCGCAGCTCGCCGGGTGTCAGATCAGTGTTCATTTTATTCTCTGTCTACTGCTTTAGGGATAGTTGCAGGCTAACACAGAAAAATACCAGGAATCACTTTGTTTGGGTGACGTGCATGAAAAAATAACTCATCCCAGGCATGAAAGTCTGCGACTTTCACAGAAAGAAGCAGAAATATTTTTTCAGTCAGTCAACCAGCCAAGCTGCTAACTTTTCGTTCCACCATAGTGCTTAATCATCACTTTCATGCCTGATCCCAGACGCTCGATGGCTTGAGCCAGGTCACCGATTTCGTCACGCCGGTTAGTCTCAGGAATATCCATGTCCAGCTGGCCTTTGCTGTAAGTTTCTGCGATGGCAGACAGTTTATTGATAGGGCGGCTGATATTGTTACTGAGCAGAAATGAAAATAATAAAATGCTGAGTGCGAGTATGACGCCTGCTATTATGGCTTTCAGCTTTGATGCTTCAATAACCGCGTAGGCATCATCATAGTCCTGTGTAACGATTAACCGCCACCCGAGGTCGGTCACCAGGCTATAGCTGACAATCTTCTTATCATTGATAGTGGAGACAACCGGTTCCGCAGTCAGGCCTAATGCAACAATAGGGTCATTGCTCAGGTCTTTGAGTTCTTCCGTGGTTTCAGTGGTGTCACCATGCGCAATCAGTCTGAGTTTACTATCGATCAAGCGGGCAAAACCCGTTTTGCCAATACTGACAGCGGCTACATTCTCTGAAATATTCACCAGTTTTGAGCATTGCACCAGTGTGCCGGTCAGTTGCTGGTTACGTGATACCGGGACTGAAAGGCATAATGCCGGTTTGCCATTGGTGCGGCTGATTAAGACTTGTTGCCCGACTTTTTCACCATTGAGGATTGCTTTAACGTACTCTCTGTCGCCGTAAAATTTCAGTGGTTGTCCATCACTTCTGGCAATGGAGTTACCCTTCAGATCAGTGGTGAAGGCAGTATATGACCACTCGAACGTTTCATCGGTAGCCCGGAGTATAGGCACCTGTAGCGCCGGATCCATTGACTGAATATCACTGGTGCTTGCAACTAGCGCTGAAGAACTTAGATTAAGTTCTACCCAGTTGTTGACGTCAGCGACAATGAGTTCCGCAGTCGACACGAGTGTCTGGTCAACAGCTTGTTTGATCGTGGTTTGTGTCTGCCATAGTTGATAAATATTAGCTGTAACGGGAATCAGGCTAACCAGCAGTAATGCCAGAAAAAAACGATAAAATAACATGTGGGGTGCCTTTCAGGTTGGATTTTTAATAATTTCACACAAGCAGGAAATTTGAATAATTTCCTTAGTGCGGTTTGATTGTAGAATAAGCAGTAACATTTTACCGGAACATTTTGGTAAATAGTTCTATAATACCTTATACTAATGTCTCATAATAGTACCTTATGAGAATTATTAAAATAAATAGGTCATAGTATCCTGCTATGCCCGCGAATCATGGAGCGCACGCAGTATTATGGCAGCCGGAAATTTTGTGCAGAAACAACTTTTGATCGACCAGGTTCAGCAAGCTATTCTTGCACAAGACTCAGTCTTCTTTAGTATTTTGACGGATATGAAGCGCTCGGTTTTATTGCATTTTTCT
Organism: uncultured Thiotrichaceae bacterium; assembly: GCA_902727945.1. Taxonomy (GTDB): domain Bacteria; phylum Pseudomonadota; class Gammaproteobacteria; order Thiotrichales; family Thiotrichaceae; genus Thiolinea. The sequence goes on from CACVAV010000409.1 coordinate 2,031, forward strand.
ATGGGCCAGTTGATTCATAGTTATTGTCGGGGGCGTGATGTTACACGGGCTATTGAGGCTATTAATGAGTGCCAGCAACTCAAATTTACCCGTAGTAAGGGACAGCCGAAAGAAGCGCCGGAAGTAATGCAGGCTCATGTTTTTCTTGGATCGATAGGATCAGAAATGTCTGAGACTTCGCCGGTTGTTGGTCTGGCTGATGCTTATTCTTTTGTGAGCGCTGTAGAGCCTGAGAGTGTTGTAATGACAGCAGCGCTGCAGGAAAAATTGGTTGATATAGCCCGGGATTATATCGGCCTGGTGGCAGATATGCTGGTGGTTGATATTTGCAGTCAGCAACATCCGCCGAGTGCGATTATTGAAAAAATTGCACAAGCAATGCCTGCTAAAGCTCAGTCTGATGCTTTTCGTGAACGCGCTTTAGCATTGATGGTTACTGATTAGTAGCTAATAAATATTTTTTAGTATATTTTTTAAGCGA
>CACVAV010000410.1 GCA_902727945.1 uncultured Thiotrichaceae bacterium
CCTTTGTTTGAAGACCAGCAGCTTGAGCTGGATGACGATGTGCTATTGGATGCGCAGCGCTTAGACCATGATGTACTGCTGTCATTTATGACGGAGTTTCGTGAGCTGTTGCATAAAGCCACGGGTCTGACGGGGAATGTTGATAGCGACACGGTGCTGGGTATTAAAGACCGGCTGGATCGTGCTTATGAAACCGCTTCAGCGGTGGCAGATGATCAGAGTCATTCAAAGCAGGCGATTGCCAAATTACTGAGCACACTAATGGTCGCCGTCCGTCAGGGGGCGGGTGATGATGCGCAAGCGCAACAGGAGTTGGATCAGGAAGACGCCGCCCGTGATGCGCATTTTCAGTTGATGGAATCGCAGTTAGTGGCTGACCTGCTGAACCCTGAATCAGTGATTAAGGCACCGGAGTTAGTGGCTACATTATTATCATCTGATAAGGATGATATTCTGCTGGCTGTGCAGTTGTTCGATATTGCTCAGTTGGAAATGCTCATTGGTCAGGGTGTGCAGTTGTTAGAGCGCCTTCCACAAAGCTGTGGCAGTGTTAAGGCAGCAGCGGAGCAAAAATTAGTGTTGATACAAGGCTATATAGAATTTCTTAATAGCCAGGCTGTTGGTTAATTAATTGACATGCATTTCGGCGGATTTTGTTGCAATTACGATAAAGTCTACTATGATCACTCAGATCTACTGGTGATATAGCAGTACATTTCTGGTAGATTTTTTGTAGAAAGTTCCGGCATTTTCAGCAAAGTAGCGATTTGTTGTGTATCGAACTGAAAGTGATTTTTTGTGGTTTGGAATGAACAAGAGTGACGGATTTTTATTCGGCCTTATTGAGAGTAATAGCTGATAACTTATGACAAACATAAAAAACATCCTGGTAGCAGACGACTCATTAACTGAGCGTGCCAACATGACACGTATCCTGGAAGCTGCCGGCTACTCGGTGGTGAGTGCCGTTTCGGGTAATGAGGCGGCAGCTTTGGCAGAGAAGCATCAACCCGATCTGATTTTCCTGGATATTATTATGGAAGATGGTGATGGTTACAAAGCTTGCCGGGCTATTAAACGTAGTGAGGCAACACGCGATATTCCGGTGATCATGGTGTCCAGTAAATCTAATCCTGTTGATAAGAAATGGGCCGAACGACTGGGTGCGGCGGGTTATGTTGTAAAACCTTATTCTGATGAAGAAATTGTTCAGGCGATTGACTCGGCATAGTCTTATCGCTTTTGAGCAACCCCTGACTAATATAATAAGAAAAATCACCAAGGAAAATCATGGAACAGACAGCTTTCTGTTACAAAACAGGCGATTATCATATCGTACTTGAAGAGGGTATGCGTTCTGAATTAATGATGTTGGACAAGATTTATCCTGTTCCTTTTGCGCCGGACTGGTGTGCTGGTCTGGCTGCTGTGCGTGGTGAACTGTTTCCGGTTTTGGATATGCACAGAGTGTTATTTGATCAGAACCGCCCGGAGCAACCCTACCTTTTGTGTCTCCGGCACGAGTCATTTGAACCGATTATTATTGGTTGTGACAGTCTGCCTGGTCAGACAGATATTCATCATACAGGCACCAGTGAGCATATTCCGGGACTACCTGGTTGGATTCGCCATGCCTGGAGTACCGACGACAAAGTCTATCTGGGTGCAGATCATGCTCGTTTGTTCAGAACTTTACTGGTTAACCAGAAGCGATAAAGTCAAATAAGAATAGCTAAAAATGCTTAATGGAGCGAAGTGTGGAAAAAGTTGGAGAGAGTAATTATATCCGTCACTCGGGTGAAATAGGTAAAATAATAATCACTGGCATCGTGGCACTCGGTTTGATGGTGTCTGCGAATGCTTATGCAGAAGAAGGTGTTACGGACACCGAAATTCGTCTGGGAACGGTGCTGGATCTTGAGGGGCGTTCCAGTGCCTTGGGTAGTTCAATGCTGAAAGGCATGCAGGCGGCGCTAAAGGGAGAGACAATTGGCGACCGCACCTTGTCATTGCTGAGTGAAAATGATTCTTACACGCCGGATAAAACGGTCGCGGCCACACAATCGTTGATTGAACAGGGTGTGTTTTTATTTATGGGCAATGTAGGCACGCCTACTGCCAGTGTAGCGCTACCGTTATTGGCTGAAAAAAATATCCCGGCTTTAGGTTTTTTCACCGGCTCAGGTATTCTACGTCCTGATCAGCCGCTGATTGTTAATTATCGTGCCAGCTACCTTCAGGAAACAGCCGCTGTTATTAAAAAAGCGTTAGCTTCGGGTGTTAAACCGACAGAAGTGTGCGCCTATGTGCAGAATGATGCTTACGGGATGGCTGGTATTCAGGGAGTGTTGGCGTCGTTAGCCGATGAAGAGGGCGTTGACCCTATAAAAGCTGCGCTGAATACTATTTTGCAGAAAACCGGTGAAAACCCTGAGCGCAACGGGCTTGGCCCGGTGGGTGTGTATGTGCGTAATACTTTTCGTGCCAGAGAAGGTTATGATTCGCTGAAGCAGTGGGAAAAAGCACAAGGTACGCTGTGTAAGCTGGTAGTGACAGTCGGTAGTTATGCGTCGGTGGGTCAGTTTATCGCTTATGCGCAAAGTAAAGGCGAGTCATGGACTTATAGTGCGGTTTCTTTTACCGGTGCGGATAAATTACTGGAGGTAATGCAGCGGTTCTCCATTACCGACCGGGTAATGATAAGTCAGGTTGTCCCTGCCTTAAATAGTAACGAGCCTATTGTCAGTGAAGGCCGCAGCGCATTAGGCAGTGATTTTAACCTGATCTCTCTGGAAGGTTTTGTGGTGGGTAAATTGTTGCTGCACGGCTTGAAGCAGCTTGAGGAGACGCAGCAGGCCATTACCCGTGAGAATTTTTTGAAAGTATATGCTGCACAAAAATTTGAGCTGGATGGGTTAGAAATGGACTTTAGTGAAGATAATCAGGGATCAGATTTTATTGCAATAACAAAACTGGATAAGGATAACTGGGTAGTGATGAACGAGTCCACATGGCAAGGTTGGTATAAATGAGCACGATAACTAATGAAAAAAAAGGCCGGGGTGGATTTTTAAGTCGCCGGTCAGTAGCCCAACGGATTTATTTTCTGGTGCTGGTACCTTTGGTACTGTTGCTGCTAATCGGTGTTGGTTCAATATTTGCCCTTAATCAAAATGAACAGGCATTGTTAGATGCACGTGACCGGATTACTGCGATGGATGCCGGTAATAAACTGATTCGACGGACGCAGCGTGATTATCTGATCTTATTGCACGAGGTTTCTGAAGGTAGTGTGACCTGGGCCAGCGGACTGAAAAGACTGGATGCGGCGCGTCAGGCTTTTATAGAAATAACGATTCCTCGTTATAAAGTTGCGAAAGGCGTGGGCATTGCTGATGCTTTGCCTGACCCTGAATTTAGTGCTGTATTGGCAGAGATGGACAGACTGGTTGAGCTGATGCTTAATGGCCGGAAGTTGCTGGAACAAGAAGATCGCAATGCGCTGGAGTTGTACCTGCTGAATGATCTTGAGGCTGATACTGCACCATTCAGAGATGCGATTCACCAACAGGTGCAAAATGATCTGCAGCAGACTTATGATGAATTTGATCTGGCGACTACAAATGCACGTAATTTTCTGTTGGCCATTACATTGGCAACAGGCCTTGGTATGTTGTTAGCTGCGTTGCTTGGTTTCATTATCTACCGTTCCATCTCTTTTCAGGTGAGTAAGCTGACAGGCACTATTCGTGATATTTCAGCGGGTGATTTGAATGCCCGGGTAGAGTTCGAAGGTAAGAATGAGCTGGTTGAGCTGGGTGATGCGTTTGATGGCATGGTTGAAGAGCGCATTGTAACACAACGCCGGATCAATGAGGAACACGAGCAGTTGAATGACTCGGTGTTTTCATTACTGGAAGCGGTGGCCGATTTAAGTGACAGAAACCTGACGGTACGGGCTGTGGTGACGGAAGATGCTACCGGGCCGTTGGCAGATGCGATCAATCAATTAGCGGAGGATACCGGTGAGACTTTATTACAGGTGCGCGATGTCGCCGAGTTAGTTGAATCAACATCAGCCGATGTTAACCAGCATGCACTGGCTGTTAATAAGCTGTCAGAGCTGGAACGTGCTGAAGCTGAAGAAACCATGCAGCAGGTAGCTTATATTCTCAAGGGTTTGAATTCCATTGCCAAATCCGCGCAACAAGCTGATTCGGTGGCGAATATTACCTCGGCAACCACACGAAGTGCGCAAGAATCAGTAGCACGTATGCTGAATAGTATTGCTGGTATCCGTGATAACGTACAGGAAACCGGTAAACGTCTTAAGCGCTTAGGGGAACGTTCCCAGGAAATTTCCCGTATTGTGGATATTATCAACACCATTTCGGAGCGCACGACTGTGCTGGCACTGAATGCCAATATGCAGGCCACAGCAGCGGGTGAAGCGGGCCGTGGATTCTCGGTAATCGCTGAAGAAATCCAGCATCTTTCCGAAAGCTCACGTGAATCAACAGAGCAAATTGGTGTGCTGGTAAGGAATATCCAGCAGGAAGCGAACACAACGATGACTAACATGGATGAGACCATCTCCGAAGTGGTCGGTGGCTCGACGCTGGCCGAGCAGGCAGCAGAGCAAATGGATGCAACGCTGGAAGCAACGACCCGCCTGGTAACATCAGTAGGGAAAATTGCTACAGATTCAGCGGATCAGGCAGCCATCAGCCATGAGTTGCAGGGACGTGCGGAACGTATCGTTGAAGCGACTCAGACAACAGGTAAGGAGTTGTTATCTTTGACTGGTTTGACCCGTAATATGGCCAGTTACGGACAGCGGCTGGCACAGGCGGTTAAAGTCTTCAAGCTGGAACGCTGATGAGTTATCCGGATAACGGTGTCTTGGCAGGTCTTCCTGATGATCCCGAAGGCGGGTTTCAGGGTGGGAGAATAAAATGAACGTATCTGTGGAGGAACGCCTTGCTTTTGCAGAGGAGCTGGAAGAAGTTGCGCTGCAATTATCGATGCAGGATGCTTCACTGCCGTTAGCACAGCGTGCTCAGCAGGTAAGTGAAGAATATGAGCGCCTGACCATGACGGCTGAGATGTTTGCACTGCCGGATGTCAGTGCTTTGGTTGGCTGGGTCGGCAGTAGCTTGCAGACTGAAGCGGCAGAAGCATTGTTAGACAGTGGCCGGTATTTCAGTTGGCTGGAGATGACGGCGCTGACTTTTCGTGAGCCGGAAGAAATCGGTCATTTACCGATGTTAATCGGTGAATTAAGTGACCCGTTATGGCCGGAGCCATTGTCGCCCGAAAGCTTACAGTCTTTTTTGTTAAGCCTGCGGCTTGAGGCGGAGGAACCGGGTCATGAGGAGCCGGGCAGCGCCACTGCTGAGGCATCAGGTAACGATCCACTGAGTTTTGATGATGACCTGCACCCTGAGTTACTGGATGCTTACATGCAGGAAACGCCGGGGCATGTGAGTGAGGCAGCCCGCCTGATTCGTTTGATTGCGGAAGGTAAAAACACAGCGGATGAGCGCAAGCAGGCTGCTCGTCTGGCGCATACGCTGAAAGGCTCCAGTAGTGTGGTGGGTGTTGAGCCTATTGTGCGCTTTACGCATCGTCTGGAAGATTTGCTGGATTTCCCGCTGAAAGCTATATCCGGCCAATTGAGTGAGACACTGGGTGCCTCGGCTGACTGTCTGGAAACGATGTTTGACCATTTGCAGACCCAGGCAGGCTTGCCGGAAGAGTATGAGTTTTTAACGCAAGCCCTGGGTGAATGGATTGATCAGCTGGGTGATGAAAGTGCTGGTGATGACGATGATCTGCAGCTACCGGATTTAAAACAGCTGACAGAGTTACCGGATTTTCTGCGTGAAGATGCTGATGAAGCAGCAGAACTGAGCGATGCGACGGTTGAGGATGAGCCTGTCATCGGGCAAAAGCTGTCTCCACGTCCGTCGGCTACCAGTGCACGTGTAAAGGATGATCTTATTCAGTCGATGCTGCATTTGACGGGTGAGTTGATCACTTCCTCCAATCAGACGGCCGGTATTTTACAGCAAGCGCGTGATGTGAGTGCTCAGCTCTATCAGCAGGATGAACAGATACGTCTGCGGCTGGATGAGCTGGACGGGTTCATTGATCAGCAAAAGCAGGCGGCCTCATCAGCAGAAATGGCGTCCACACCAGATAAGCCCGGTGAGAACGGGATTGTACGTCAGGGTGCGGCAGCTACTGATGAATTGGAAATTGAGTCCTATAGTGACTTGTACAGTACCACCAGTTTATTGACAGAGTCGGCGGCTGACAGTCGTGAGCTGGCTCAGGAATTACAGGCGGGTATTCGTAAACTGACGGATGAATTGTATCAACAACAGCGCGTGCAAAGGCAGTTGAGTAGTGCCGTGTTAGGTTTGCGCCTTACGCCGGTCAACACTTTGGTGTCGCGTTTGGAGCGCATTGTCCGCGAAACTTGCCGCAAGACAGGCAAACGGGTCGAACTGGATATACAAGGGCAGGATTTACAGGTTGATACGGATATTCTGCAGGGGCTCACTGACCCTTTGCTGCACTTGTTACGTAATGCGATAGATCATGGTATTGAAGTGCCTGAAAACCGTTTGGCGGCGAATAAGGCAGAGACCGGTAGTGTTCGGTTATCATTTTCTCAGGCGGGCAACCATGTCACTCTGGTGCTCGAAGATGATGGTGCGGGCATGGATGTGGAACGTATTCGTGAGCGGGCTATTGAGCGGGGACTGGTGGCCGCTGATAAGGAAATGACTGACCAGGCTGTATTGCGTCTGGTGCTGTTACCGGGTTTCAGTACCCGTGATGAAGTCAGTGAAATTTCCGGACGCGGAGTGGGTCTGGATGTGGTTAAGTCGGCAGTCGATCAGCTGCGGGGTACTTTGCGGTTTGAGAGTACCTTGGGGCAGGGAACTCGCATGACTATCACTATGCCGCAAACATTGATTGCCACGCATGCACTGGTGGTTAAATCAGCCGGGCGTTTACTGGCTATTCCGGCTGATAATATCGAGCAGTTGCTATATGTTTCAGCAGATGAGAGCATTGTTGACGAGAATGGCTGGCGTATAGACACTGATCGCCACCAAATGCCGGTGATGAAACTCTCTGATATTTTAAATTGGAGCAGTGCACCACCCGTGACTGATCAATCACAGACGCTGCTGATTGTGAATAGCGAACAAAAGTCGTATGCGCTTTATGTCGAAGAAATTTTGCCGTCCCGCGATATTGTTATTAGTAGTCTGGCGCCGTGGCTGAGTCATATCCATAGTGTCCAGGGAGCATCTGTATTGGCTGATGGCGGGGTGGCTCCGGTTCTGGATATGCTGCGTCTGATGTACGAGCTGGAAAATGGCTCGCTGCAGCTTTTTGCAGGTGAACAAGCCGATGCACCAGCGGCAAGTTGGTTGAAAAAAGTGGTTTTAGTGGTTGATGATTCACTCAGTAACCGTAAATCGATGCGATTAATGCTGGAGGGTATGGGTTATTTGGTTCATACCGCCGTTGATGGGATGGATGCGCTAAAATTGATGAATGACACTACTGTAGATTTGGTGCTAACTGATTTAGAGATGCCGAGAATGAATGGATTAGAGTTTACGCAGGCTATTCGTATCTGGCCGGAAAAAGAACATATCCCTGTGGTGATGGTGACCTCGCGTAGTACCCGTAAGCATCGGGAGCTGGCTGCTCAGGCGGGTGTCGATGGTTATCTTACTAAGCCGGTACAGGAAGTATTACTAGGGCAGGAAGCTCATAAATGGCTGGACACACAAATGAAAACAATGGGAGGTATCCATGACTAATCCTGAAGCGATAGGTATATGCCTGCATCAGTTAGTGGCGCGTGAAGCCGCTGTCATCAAGCGGGTCATCGCTTTTAGCAGCTCACAGGGCAGAAATTATTATGCCACTGATTTGCTGACTGCACAGATCGTTATTGTTAGCGATGATGAGCCGGTGGATTTTTCGCAAATGAACCCTCAGGGCAGCATGATTGTGCGTATTGCCGGGCAGGGTAGTACTGAGCCGTATGACGTGTTGATGATGCGGCCTTTATTAGTGACCCGTGTCATGCGTACGTTGGATGAGGCGCATACCTTGCTCAGTGCCACCCTGGATGATACTGCTGCTGTGCCGGAAATTAAGGCTGAAGCCGGGGAAGTAGTGCCTGCGGCGGAGACGGAGGTGTCTCAGCACGAGGAAGCAGAGCAGGAAGCGGTGACGCCACCACCGGACAGTCATGCGGATGCGGAAGTGATTGAAGAAGCTGAAGCGAAGCAACCGGCGCAAGCTGTTGAGTCAGAAGAAGCCGGGTCAGTGGTTAGTTCAGCTGTAGAAGTCGTTGAAGCTGATGCACAGAAGTCAGTACAAATTGCAGATTCAGATGAGGCAGATGATGATCAGCATCGGGCATTGGTGGTTGATGACAGTGCAGCTATCCGTAAGCAGTTAGAGCTTGAGTTGCGTGATGCGGGTATTAGTGCAGATTTCGCTGAAGATGGTGAGCAGGCGATGGAAAAGGTAGCGAATAATCGTTACGACCTGATTTTTCTGGATATTATCATGCCCGGGATTGACGGTTATGAAACCTGTCGGCAAATGCGCATGCGGTCTGAGTTAAAGAAGACGCCGATTATTATGCTGAGCGCTAAGACATCGCCGTTGGATGAGGTACAGGGCGTGATCGCCGGTGCTTCGACCTATCTGACTAAGCCGGTGAAAAGTGAGCAGCTACAGTCTACGCTGAAGCGCGTATCGATGTGGATTGATAATTTTCAGGCAGCATAACCGACCGGTTTAGCTCTGTCAGAATCAGACTTGGCGGATTTTTTCCGCCAATGCAATAAAATGTTCCGGCGTCGGTTCAAGTTCAAACAGAACCCCGAACAATACGGGGTCCTGTAGTTCCAGCAGTTCATCAAACAAGCGGATTTCTTCTTTATCCGCAGATTCAAAGTGACGCTCCAGATACCGCGTCAGCACGAAATCCAGCTCTTTCATACCACGACGGCAACGCATTTTGAATCGGGATTGTTCGCTCATCGTATTATTGACGTTCCAGCATCATTTGCTTCAATGAACCAATAGCCTTGGCCGGGTTTAATCCCTTCGGGCAGGTATTAGTACAATTCATAATGGTGTGGCAGCGATACAGTTTGAACGGATCTTCCAGGTTGTCCAGACGATCACCGGTAGCTTCATCACGACTATCAATCACCCAACGGTATGCCTGCAGCAGCGTTGCCGGGCCAAGATAACGATCACCATTCCACCAGTAGCTCGGGCAGGATGTTGAGCAGCTTGCACACAAGATGCACTCATACAGGCCATCCAGCTTCTTTCTGTCTTCCGGTGATTGCAGGCGTTCACGATCCTGTGGTGCAACGGTATCTGTCTGCATCCACGGTTGCACAGAAGCATACTGCGCATAAAAGTGTGTCAGGTCAGGCACCAGATCTTTAACCACTTCCATGTGTGGCAGCGGACTGATGGTAATATCACCTTCAACGTCTTCAATCGCTTTGATACACGCCAGCGTGTTGGTGCCGCCGATGTTCATCGCGCAGGAGCCACAGATACCTTCACGGCATGAGCGACGGAAAGTCAGCGATGGATCAACTTCATTTTTAATCTTGATCAACGCATCCAGTACCATCGGAGCGCAATCATCTAAATCGACTTCAAAATTATCCCAACGCGGGTTTGAACCTGTATCAGGATCATAACGATAGATCCTGAAATTCCGGGTGCGCGTAGCGCCTTTCGGGGCAGGCCAGGTTTTGCCTTTTTTAACGACAGAGTTTGCCGGTAGTTTAAATTCAGCCATGATCGTATTCCTTAGTAAACACGCTTCTTAGGTGCGATATAGTCGACTTCATCAGTCAGTGTATAAGCATGCACCGGGCGGAAATCAATTGCGCACTGTCCATCCTCATCCACCCACGCCAGCGTGTGTTTCATCCATTCGTCATCATTCCGGTCCGGGTGATCCTCACGGGCATGTGCACCGCGACTTTCTGTACGATTCAGGCCGCCCTGAACGGAAGGCTGTGCACATTCCAGCAGGTTAGCCAGCTCGAAAGTCTCCATCAGATCGGAATTCCAGATCATACCGCGATCTTCCACCTTAACGTTTTTAAAGTCCTGATAGATTTTGTTCATCTTATCAACACCTTCCGTCAGTGACTCACCGGTACGGAATACAGCGGCATGCTTCTGCATAACATCCTGCATCTCAGCACGGATTTCAGCAGTCGTCAGTTCGCCATCCGAATTACGGATTCTGTCAAAACGCTCAATCGCTTTATCAACACCTGCTTGTGGCAGTGTGGGTTGGTTCGCGCCCGGTGTGATGGTTTCAGCACAACGATTCGCTGCCGCACGACCAAAGACCACAATATCCAGCAATGAGTTAGAACCCAAACGGTTCGCACCGTGTACTGATACGCAGGCACATTCGCCGATGGCCATCAGGCCGGAAACCACAGCATCAGGATCACCGTCTCTCAAGGTGACAACTTCACCGTGAACATTAGTCGGAATCCCGCCCATATTGTAATGAACCGTCGGAAGCACCGGGATAGGTTCTTTGGCAACATCAACACCGGCGAAGATTTTCGCACTTTCTGCGATACCCGGCAGGCGTTCATTGATAACTTCAGGGCCAAGGTGCTCAAGGTGCAGGTAGATATGATCTTTTTTATCACCAACACCACGACCTTCATTAATTTCCATGGTCATCGAACGGCTAACTACATCACGCGATGCTAAATCTTTGGCATTGGGCGCATAACGTTCCATGAAACGTTCGCCTTCGGAATTGGTCAGGTAACCACCTTCACCACGCACACCTTCAGTGATCAGACAGCCTGAGCCGTAGATGCCGGTTGGATGGAACTGCGTGAACTCCATATCCTGCAAAGGCAGGCCTGCACGGGTCACCATGCCATTACCGTCACCGGTACAGGTATGAGCGGATGTCGCCGAGAAGTAAGCACGACCATAACCACCCGTGGCCAGAATTACCTGCTGCGCACGGAAAATGCGTAATACACCCGTGGTCAGATCCCACGCCATCACACCGCGACAAACGCCATCTTCGTCCATGATCAGATCAGTGGCGAAATGCTCGATGTAAAACTCGGCATTATGACGCAGTGACTGCTGATACAGTGTGTGCAGAATTGCGTGACCGGTACGGTCAGCGGCAGCACAGGTACGCTCAGCAGTACCTTCACCGAAGTTAGTGGTCATACCACCAAACGGACGCTGGTAAATGCGGCCTTCTTCAGTACGGGAGAAGGGTACGCCCTGATGCTCTAACTCGATCACCGCCGGAATGGCTTCACGGCACATGTATTCGATAGCATCCTGGTCACCCAGCCAATCCGAACCTTTTACAGTGTCATACATATGCCACTGCCATTTATCTTCACCCATATTACCCAGTGCTGCGGACATACCGCCCTGTGCGGCGACTGTGTGGCTACGGGTCGGGAATACTTTAGTGATACAGGCCGTTGATAAGCCTTTCACTGCCATTCCGAAAGTGGCACGCAAACCCGCACCACCGGCACCTACTACAATAACATCGTAGGTATGGTGTTCAATTTTGTACTCAGACATGAATTAATCGCTCCTCAGCTGCCAAACGCGGTACGTAATACTGCAAAAATGCTCATAATGCCGGTTAGTACCAGCGCAAACTTAACGCCGATCAACACACCCAGCTTCAAGCCCTCGTTATGAATATAATCTTCAATAACGACCTGTAGGCCGAGTGAGGCATGATAAAAGCCAGTGAACAAAAACAGGCAGAACATAGCAACATTAAAAGGTGACGCGAAGTAGGTGAGTACCACTTCGTAGCTTTCGCCGGCCATACTGGCAACAGAAAAAGCCGCCCATAAAGTCAGGGGAACCAGTGCGATAGCAGTCACACGCTGCATCCACCAATGATGTGTGCCGTTTTTAGCTGAACCCAGACCACGGGCTTTCTTAAGCGGGGTTATCAAACTCATAATGAAATCCTTAAATCCAGGTTAAGCGACCAGCCACAATAGAATGGTCAGAACAACGGAGGCACCCAGTACAACTTTACCGGTCAGGTAAGTAGTGGGTATATCGAAACCGAAACCGGAATCCCACATCAGGTGGCGGATACCATTGCACAAATGATAAAATAGTGCCCATGTCCAGCCAAAGAGTATGATTTTGCCCAGAAATGATCCTAAAATGCCATTTGCGCTGGCGAAGGCTTCAGGCCCGGTCGCAATCGCACTTAACCAGTAAGCAACCAGTATTGAGCCGATGGCAAGAACAACGCCTGTGCCCCGATGGAATATGGATAAAACGGAGGTGAGTTGCGGTTTATACACCTGCAGATGAGGTGATAATGGTCTATTGGTGGAAGTCTTCATAAGCAGATATTTGAGAACCTGTATGTGGTTATGTATGTATTCTGCAGATTGTCGACATGACGATCTGACAAGTGGCCAATATTAGCCTGAATTTACCTGTTTTCCAAGTGTGCAGGTGCACAATGTTGACATTTCAG
>CACVAV010000411.1 GCA_902727945.1 uncultured Thiotrichaceae bacterium
GCTGTCATCGTAGAGGACAATAATGAGGCGCGTTCATTTGCTAAAATCATTAGTGGCCTGCTGCCACCCTCGCAGGGAGAAGTAGCTTTTGGTGACGTGGGGATAGCAACGATTCCGGAAAGTCCGTTACGCCAGAATCTGGGGTTTGTTACTGCGCCGCCCTATCTGTTTAATGCGGCACTGTCTTATAACCTGGGTTATGGGTTAAACCATATTTCACCTAAGATTCAATCCCATCAGCAAGTTGAATTGGATGCAGCAGTAAAGGCCGGAACCAGTCCGGACTGGTTTGATGAAACCTTCGATTGTGTGTGGACAGATTTAGCGCGCCTGGGAGCTGAAGAATGGCTTGAGGTATTGGGATGGATCTATGAGCAGATGTCAGTCGTTAACGCCAGTGAACAGATGGTTAACCTTGCTTTACGAGAGGTATTCAATCCTGCGAATTATGGCGATGCGGTTTTCGGAGATTTCCCACAGAAGTTATTAGCGTTACGCCCCGTTTTGCAACAACGTTTACAAGAAAATGAGCATTCCCATTACCTTGAGGTGTTTCAATCGTCCACATTTCTGCACCACTCTAGCATGGAAGAAAATTTAATATTTGGCTACTGCTTAAGTAATGATGAGCATTCAAGGGAAATTTTAATCGAAGCGCTTACTGTAAAATTAATCGCTCATGATATTTTTGAAGATAGCCATTCAATAGCTACCGTAGTCTTACAGCAATTATTAGATGGCTATAATAATGCCACACTCAGCCAACATATTATTCAAAAATTCAACTTATCAGATCATACTGAATTTTCCCGTTTGCAACACTTGAATAATCTGCCAAAAATCGCTTTTAACAGAAGGGAAAAACGTAATATTAACAATAGTAAGGAGTTGATTGAGGTATTTCTTAAAATTGTTCCCGCTGACTGGAGTGGTATTGAGTTTTCAGCAAGCTACGAAAATTCCGTAGTAGCTATCCGACAAGAATTGATAGAACACCTTAAGTCGGTTGATGAAATTTCTTACTATACATTTAATGAAAATATTTATCATCCGGGTTTAAGCGTCATGAATAATATATTATTCGGGCGTTTTGATGAGGGTAACACGGAAGCTTTCCAGATATTACAGACACATGTCACTGACCTGGTGCGGGAAGAAAAATTTGAGGCTAATCTGGTTCAATTGGTGATTATTAATAATCAGGCGGGTGTCGGTGGAACTCGCATCCCACAATCCACACGCCATACACTGAACCTGGCCCGTACCTTAATGAAAAAACCATCAATACTTATCATGCACGATGCTTTATTACCACTAAGCCAGGCGCAGCAAGCCACAATACTCAATAATATTAAAACTTCCCGTCCGGATATGAGTTTAATCTGGATCAGTTCAGAACCACAACACACGGGCTATTTTGATCAGGTTTACCAGCTAAATAAAACATTACACCCGGTAAATGCACGGCAACAGTCAGCGCATAATTACCCGGAACATCCGATTTCATTGCTGGTCGCTTACAATGCCGGTGGCGCGACGGATTATCAGGCCCGCATTGTCACTATGATGGCGGCGGCGATGAATGCACAAAATGAAGCAAAGTACCTGGGGCAACCCTTAGTAGTTGTGAATCATCCCGGCAAGGGTGGCCAGGATGGCTGGAACCATTTTATAGACAATTCGGCTAGCGATGGTTACGAACTGGCGGTGTATAATATCCCACATGTGATTGCACAAGCTATTATAGCGCCTGATACTGTGAGCTACACACTGGATCAACTTGAACCCTTGGTTAACTGGGGGGCTGATCCGGCGGTATTTATTGTTTCCACAAACAGTCCATTCCATTCGATGAAAGATGTGCTGCGTTTTGTGAAAAAACGCCCCGGAAAACTTACGCTATCCGGTGCTGGTTTATACACTGGTCATCACATTGCGGCACTCCAGCTCAATAAAGCGACAGGTATTAAAGCCCGTTATGTTTCCGGTGGCGGTGGTGATAATGCACTGAAAATGGTGGCGCGCCGTCAGGTAATAGCCGGGTTTAATAATCTCTCTGATGCGTATCGATACCGGGGCCAGATTAGAGTATTGGGAATTGCCGATCTGACACGGAACAATGAATTCTTCCCCGATGTACCCACCTTAATAGAGCAAGGAATTGATGTGGATGATGCGAGTGTCAATTTCCGTGGCATCATGGCACCCAAAGGCTTGCCTGAAGACCAGCTGGCTTATTTGGCTAAACAGATGAGTGCTATGTTCGCGGATGAACTGGTAGTAGAAAAAATGAGCGAAGCGGGCGCACCGTTGCACATTATGAACAGTGAAGCTATCAGAGAAATGTGGTTGAAACGTCAATCCCTGGTCGCTGATCTGATCACTGATATTAAGGGCAAAACTATGAAACCGCTCTAAGCTACCTCAAACAGTCGCTCGCTATAAGACAGGGAACCGGCGAGAAGTCCGGCAAGTCAACTGCAACAAAAGAA
>CACVAV010000412.1 GCA_902727945.1 uncultured Thiotrichaceae bacterium
CTCAACCAAAACCACCTGAGCCGCTTCACGTGATAAAGCCTCAAAGCCTAATGCGCCACTACCGGCAAACAAATCCAGACACCGCGCACCCACGACATCCGACTGAAGCCAGTTAAACAAGGTTTCCCGCACCCGGTCAGGAGTTGGCCTTAATCCGGGCACAGACGCAACGGGCAGGCGGCGACTACGCCACTGCCCGCCAATAATCCGCAACTGGCTGGCACCTTTGTTACTCGCTTGCCGGTTTGGCTGCTTCACCGCTTTCGTCGCTTTCACTGCTTTCTGCGCTGTCCGTGGCATCTGTCGTCGTTTCATCTTTCTTCTCTTCACCGCCCACAATAACCGTCAGCATTTTGTCAGGATCAAGCCTGCGTTGAAAGGCATCAACAATCTGTTCCTGAGAAATCGCCTCAACCTTGCCAGTGAAAGTGTCCAGATAATCCAGCGGCAAATCATAAAATCCGATCATCGCCAGATAGCTGATGATGTTGGAATTGCTCGCTGTACGTAACGGGAAACCACCGGTAATATCTTTCTTTGCCGCGCCCAGTTCATTGTCACTCGGCCCTTCAGCACGGTAAGTTTTCAAGGTTTCCTGAGCAACTGTCAACGCTTCATCAGTCTGGCTTAACTTAGTCTGCAAGCCAATCTGAAACGGGCCGAACTGCTCCATGGGCGAAAAGTAACTGTACACGCTGTAACTCAGGCCACGTTTATCACGGATCTCCTTGGTTAACCGTGCCGTAAAACCACTGCCACCCAGAATCTGATTACCCAGGTATAAACTGAAATAATCCTCATCACCACGCTTATTACCCGGCTGGCCCATCATGATATGCGCCTGTTGTGACGGGAATGGGATATGAATAGTTCTGGCCGCCGCCAATGGCTGCACTTCAGGAATTTTTGCCGCCCTTTTACCTTCATCCAGCACCGCAGAAACCTGTTCAGCTAACGCCTCGGCCTGCTGACGATCCACAGCTCCCACAATAGCCAGCACACCATTACGTGCCACATAATATTGCTTATAAAATGCCTTCAACTGTTCCGTGGTTAACGCAGCAATGCTTTCTTCTGTGCCGTCTTCAGGCGAAGCGTAGGGATGATCACCGTACAAGGCCTGCATAAAGGCTTTATTACCAATAGCTCCCGGTGATTGCTTCTCAGCCTGTAAGCCCACCAACGCCAGCTTCTGTGCATTCTTAAACTCTTTCTCAGGGAATTCCGGCTGGCCGATCACTTTCAACCAGGTAGCCAAAGCCGTTTTCTTCTCAGCTTCAAGCGTCAAGGTACGCAGCGAAAACCACGCCATATCACGTGCACTGCCGCCCCCGTAAATAGCTCCGACGGATTCAAACGCCTCAGCCAACTGATCAGCACTCAGACCACCTGCACCGTCATTCATCGAACTACTGGTCATCATCGCCAACCCGGCCTGTTCACCATCACGCACACCACCGGCAGCAAAGGTCAGGCGTATATCCAGCATAGGTAACTGGGGTGCAGCCACAAAATAAACCCGCAGACCTTTATCGGTAGTCCATGTCTGAATATCCGGCCCGGCAAATGCCGATGGTGTGAGCAGTAATAGAACACCACAGGTCATCATGGCCTGAAGAAAACGCGGGGTACGTGTAAAACATGCAAACACAAAATAGTTAATAATTTTCATGATAAGCCCTGATTAACGTGCGAAACGTGGTTCATTACGTGATTTATTCGGATCAATCGGCTGCGGATCGAGTTCGGCAATAGTTAGCTGATCTTCAACAAAGTACTTCTTAGCAACCTGTTGAATCTGCTCCGGCGTAATCGCCAGAATTTTTTCAACGTAATCATCCATTATTTTGTGCCCCAACCCGACCGACTCCAGCGAACCTAGTAAGGTGGCCTGCTGCTGCACATTATCCAATTCAAACACTTCACCGGCAATCACCTGTGCCTTAACCCGTGCCAGCTCATCTTTCGTCACCGGCTCGGTTTTAAAGCGCTCTACCTGTTCCAGCAGCGCATCTTTCACCACCTGAATATCAACATCTTTAGCGGGCACACCGATCAGTGTGAACAAATTAGGTAACCGGCCATAACCGCTGTACCAGGCCGCAGCCGCAGCCGCAATTTCCTTACCCCGGATCATTTCCTTAGTCATCCGCGAACTACTGCCACCATCTAATACACTGCTCAGCACTTCCAACGCATAAGGCTCCCATGCCTCATCCGTTCCGACCAGATCAATCAACGCCGGCGTTTTAAAGCCCATCATCACATAAGGCACTTCTGCCGGTGCTTTGACCTGTACTTTACGCAAACCGCGCTGGGGTGTTTCCTTACGTGGTTTAGGTGCAACGATGTCGCTCGGCTTGATGTCACCGTAGTATTTATTTGCCAGCGCATAAATAGCAGCAGGCTGCACATCACCCACTACCACCAGGGTTGCGTTATTCGGTGCATACCAACGCTCATACCAGGCTTGCAAATCTTCCACCTGCATATTATCCAGATCCGTCATCCAACCGACGACCGGCTGACCATACGGGCTGTTCTGAAAGGCTGTTGACATAAACTGCTCACGGGTAAGCGCATTCGGCTTATCTTCAGTCCGCCAGCGCCGCTCTTCTTTCACCACCTCAACTTCTTTCTTGAACTCAGCCGGTGGTAAGGTCAGACCACGCATGCGGTCTGATTCCAGCTCCATCGCCACTTCAATACGGTCACTGGCTAACACCTGGTAATAAGCCGTGTAATCTGTACTGGTGAAGGCATTGTCCTGTGCACCATTCTCACCGATGATGCGGTTAAACTCACCGGTCGGGTATTTCTCCGTACCTTTAAACATCATGTGCTCCAATACATGTGACACACCGGTGATGCCGGAATGCTCATGGCCGGACCCGACTTTATACCAGAGCTGCACCACCGCAATCGGCGCGCGATTATCCTGTTTCACCAGGACTTTCAAACCATTATCCAATTCATATTCATGAACCGGAACCTTGTTGGTGGCACCTGAATCAGCAGCAGCAACCCCGCAAAAGAGTACCCCACTGAAAGTTAGCGCCCTGCCCAAGGCCCGCAATGTGTGCTGCCCCGAAGGCTTCTGTAGACAAAGTCCGCTTTTGCTCGCGTTCTTATTACGCATCTGGCCTGCAAATGATAGTATTCTTGACATTATTGATCTGGCTACCCGCTGGATAAAAATTTAATCAGGATCATTGTACGATGTTTGGATTCGGAAAGGGAAAAAAGCAGGACGCAGAGGCGGTTGTTACAGAAGTTACGACCGAAGCTACAACAGAAGAAGCGGAACCTAAAAAAGAAGGGCTGTTTTCACGCTTAAAGAAAGGCTTATCCAGAACCGGCGGTACCATTACCGAAGGCATGGAAACCCTGGTCATGGGCAAGAAAAAGATTGATGACGAGGTACTGGAGGAACTGGAAACCCGCCTGCTCATGGCAGACCTGGGCATGGAAGCAACTCAGAACATTATGAACGATCTGACTAAACGGGTTGAACGGGCAGAACTGAATGATCTGGACGCATTGACCCAAGCCCTGCAAAATAAAATGCTGGAAATTCTCGAACCGGTCACTAAGCCACTGGAAATTCGTGAGGATCACCAGCCAACGGTCTTATTGATGGTGGGCATCAATGGTGCGGGAAAAACCACGACTATTGGCAAATTGGCGAAGAAATTCCAGAACCAAGGCAAATCAGTCATGTTAGCAGCGGGCGATACATTCCGCGCCGCCGCCGTCGAACAGCTGACTATCTGGGGTGAACGCAACAATATTCCGGTTATTGCGCAGGGAACCGGCTCAGATTCGGCCTCCGTTATCTATGATGCACTACAATCAGCCAAGGCCAGAGGCATTGATATTCTGCTGGCTGACACCGCCGGGCGGTTGCACACGCAAACTAACCTGATGGATGAGTTGAAAAAAGTTAAGCGGGTGATGCAAAAACTGGACGAAAACGCACCGCATGAAGTCATGCTGATTGTTGATGCGGGTATCGGGCAGAACGCACTGGTTCAGGCTCAGCAGTTTAATGAAGCATTGGGTGTCACCGGTATTACGATTACCAAGCTGGATGGCACTGCCAAAGGTGGCATTGTCTTTGCCATCGCTGAAGATTTAAGAATTCCGGTGCGTTTTGTGGGTGTCGGAGAAGGCATTGATGACTTACAGGCATTCAACGCTGAAGCATTCACCAGCGCATTACTGGCTGTTAATGATAAGACATAATGATTGAATTTAAAGAAGTGACTAAACGTTATTCGACCGGACAGATTGCGCTTTATAACGTCAATCTGAAGATGCGTGCCGGTGAAATGATTTTTATCACGGGTCATTCCGGCGCGGGCAAGAGTACCTTGCTCAAACTGATCGCCTTACTGGAACGCCCCAGCAAAGGCCAGGTATCAGTAGGTGGCAAGCCGTTAAATAAACTCACCCGCAGCCAGATTCCTGCTTACCGACGGCGTATCGGTTTTATTTTTCAGGACCCGCACCTACTGTATGACCGCAGCATCTTTGACAATGTTGCCATCCCCCTGCTGATTTCCGGCATGGGAACCGCTGAGATTAAACGCCGTGTGCATGCTGCGCTGGATAAAGTCGGTCTGATCCATAAAGAAAAACATTTCCCGCTGATGTTATCCGCTGGTGAACGTCAGCGGGTAGGTATCGCCAGAGCCGTTGTCAATCGCCCAACCGTCATTCTTGCGGATGAGCCGACCGGTAACCTTGACCCCGAACTGGCACAGGATATTATGTACACCTTTGCGCAATTCAATGAATTAGGAGCCACTGTGTTAATCGCCAGTCACGACCACGCTTTGGTCGAACGCATGCAGAAACGTACGATTATGTTGCGCAAGGTGGAATGATTAATGGCTAACAGACAACGTAAACCCAGGTCACGCAGCCAGACAAAACGCACCGGGCCAATACGGGCATGGTTTCATCAGCAAAGGAATGCTGTCCGCTTCAGCCTGAACCGACTCTGGTTTAATCCGGTTTCGACCTGGATCACACTGGCAGCTATTGCTATTGCCTTGTCTTTACCGACCAGCCTGCACCTCCTGCTGAATAATATGCAGACACTCACTGATGATAAACGTGAAGTACCCACCATCACCCTGTTCATGAAACAGAACGTTAATGAGCAGCAAACTAAAGATCGTGCAGAATTACTGAAAGAATTACCTGAGGTATCCGCTGTTCAGGTGATCACCCGTGAAGAAGCCATGGAAGACTTCAAACAGATCGGTGGCTTTGCTGAAACACTGGAAACCCTGCCGGAAAACCCACTGCCACATGTGCTGATTCTTACGCCTAAGCTATCATTTCTGAACACGAACGAAGCCTTGACAAAATTCTCTGATAAATTAAAAGCTTACCGGGAAGTTGGCAATATACAGGTCGATATTGAATGGATTAAAAAACTACGTTCCATTCTGAATATTGCCGATCGGATTGTGCTGGTCGTCTCTGTTTTGCTGGGACTCACTATGCTGCTGGTTATTGGTAATACTATCCGGCTGGACATTCAGAATCGTAAGGAAGAAATTACCGTCACCCGCCTGATCGGTGCGACCAATACTTATATCCGTCGCCCGTTTATTTTAGGTGGCTTCTGGCTGGGACTATTTGGTGGCGTGATTAGCCTGGTGATTGTGCATTTTGCCCTGCTGTTCCTCATCGCCCCGGTAAATGATCTGGCACGGGAATACGGCAGTAACTTTACCCTACATGGCATTAACTTTACGATGACACTTCAGATTCTGGTACTCAGTTCTGTCTTAGGCACGGTGGGTGCATGGCTGGCGGTTAGCCAATATTTATGGAAAAGTGAAGTGGTGAGTGAAAACTAAAACACCACCACTCATCCATCAACAATACTTCAGTCTTCACCAATAAAAAACGAATCAGCATCCGGGAATTGCAATCCGTTTTGCTGATTCTGTTGCCCAACCGCAGCCCCCTCATTAGCAAACGGATCAAACGAAGGCGTGGGCGCAGCATAGTTATTTGATGCAGCTGCTCCTTTTTCCATCGGATCAGAGAACGGATTACTAAACCCCTGAGTAGCGGCAGACGCCACTGGTGTTTTAGGTTGCGCAGGGACAGGCTGTGCAGGCTGTGTACCAAAAGGGCTAAACGGCTGTGACGATGGCTGTACAACGGCGCTATTCTGTGTATTTTGTGGCCCCGGCTGCAACGGCAGGGTGTTCTGCAACGGCAGGGTGTTAGCAGTTATCTGTGACGGTGTCATCATCGGCGTGCTTGATAAAGGCGGCAACCCTTTGATACCCGGCATCAATCCCGGTAAATTCTGTTGACCGCTCAACTCCCGCATTAACAACATAGTGCGCAAAGGATCACGATTATTATTGCCATTCCTGTTCTGATTAGTGCGATTACCTGTCCATGAATTCCATGGCATGCCCATCCCGGAATTATTCCCGCCCCAGGGCATCTGCATCCCCGAACCATTGTTAGAGAAATTAGAAAAATTACCCATTGGCATCTGATTACCCCACGGCACAATCGACCCCGGACTGGAACTCCAGGCATTCCATGGCATCATGGTAGAGGGCATATTTCCCCATGGCGAACCGTTACCGCCCATAGGCGACATCATACTAAAGGGCGACATGCCCATTGGCCCACCACTGGTAAAACCGTTATTCAGCGGTGAAAACCCACCCGGCATGCCAGGCATCGTGTTCCACGGCGCAAATACCGTGCCCATCGGATTTGTTGGCATCATGGAAGCCCCATGTGCAGCAGACACCCCGAATAGCACTAACCCGGCACCCAGCAACATCTTCTGTTTATTCATACACAAACCCGCCTGCTTAATATTTTTCTTCATGATTGAAGTGTAATTCAATTCTGACCCAGATGCATTATAACGCACACGAAGCGCTTCATGTGATACCTGCACCCTTTGTCGACATTATCCTCATAATGTACACACGACACATATAATTCTATCTGACTATTGCAAAATAGCTCCATACAAACCCCAAACGAGGAAAACCCCATGAGAAAACAAGCGATATTTTCAATCATAACAGCTACTTTACTATCCACCGCCTTTACTACAGCTCAGGCTGGCTGGGTATCCGCCAGCAATGGCACTGTTCCTGCTGGCGCATTAGAAAGTGGAAACGAAGCCAATGGCGCAAAACTTTATGCCTGTCGTGCACAGCACAATGGTGGCATGCACCCCGGCAAAGTTCGCAGCGCTTTCCGGGCTTGTAATATTGGCTGGGGTGGTAAAGAAATTGCGGTAAGCAACTATCAAGTTTACGTGATCTGGCAACAAGCTCAAAATGGGCAGGTTCCAGCCGGAGCAGTCGCTGGTGGTCAGGAGGCTAATGGTGAAAAGCTCTATATCTGTCGTGGCAACTATCAGGGTGGCGTTCATTCCGGCAAAGTCCGGGGCGCATTCGGCGGTTGTAATATTAGCTGGGGCGGCAAAGAAGTGAAAATAAACCCCTACCAGGTTTTGGTTCACTGATCAATGGAATAACGAACGGGCAGATTCCATCTGCTCGTTTCATTAGTTAACCGAGCTTATGCCACCGCCAAATCCAACCGTGGCACTGCCGATAACAAGGTCTGTGTATAGGCATGCTGCGGGTTACCGCATACATCAGCCGTATCGCCCTGCTCCACCACCTTGCCTTTATACATCACCACAGTCTGATCACAAAGATATTCAACCACCGCAATATTATGTGTGATAAACAACAAAGTCAGATCATTTTCTGCGCGTATATCCAGCAATAACTGCAAAATTTCCGCCTGTACCGACACATCCAAAGCACTGGTTATTTCATCACAGACAATAAACTCAGGGTTCACCACCAAAGCCCGCGCCAACCCGATACGCTGTCGCTGGCCACCAGAAAACTCGTGCGGATAACGCCATAGAAAATCACGTTTTAACTGCACCTTCTCCATAATCTGTCCAGCCAGTTCGATACGCTCCTCACGACTATTGCCAATACCGTGTACCTTCATCGGTTCAGTCAACGCCGTTTCAACTAACAAACGCGGATTTAATGAAGACTGCGGATCCTGAAAGGCAATCTGCATATCCACCCGCACATCGCGCATTTCACTGGTGGATAAAGTGGTTAACTCACGGTCATGTAACTTCACACTGCCTTCAGTTGCTTTCTCTAATTGCAGGATGGCACGACCTAAGGTTGTTTTGCCACAGCCGGACTCACCGACTAATGCCATGATCTGGCCTTTAGGAATGTTCAGACTGACATTATCGACTGCCTTTACATAATCGACCGTATTACGGAAAAGGCCTTTTTTAATGGGGAACCAGACTTTCAGATCTTTTACTTTGATCAGGGGCTTAAACCCCCCTTGTTCCTCCATCCCGTTTGGCGAAACGGGGGAATGCAAAGGGGGAGACCCTTCGATAACCAATTGATCTTGCCGGAGGGTACTCCCCTTTAGAAAAGGGGAGACAGAGGGGATTTTGCTTTCACGTCGCGCCAAATTATCCGGCACCGCCGCCAACAACTCTTTCGTATAATCATGCTGAGGACGCCGCAATAAATCACGTGTCACTCCCACCTCAACCAGTTTACCCCGCTGCATCACCCCCACCTGCTGTGCCATCTGCGACACCACACCAAAATCATGGGTGATAAACAAGGTACTCATCCCGGTATTATCCTGTAACTCACGCATCAACCGCAGGATCTCAGCCTGCACAGTCACATCCAATGCCGTTGTTGGCTCATCAGCAATCAATAACTCCGGCTCGCAAGCCAGCGCCATAGCAATCATCACCCGCTGACGCTGACCACCGGATAATTGATGCGGGAAATCACGAAACCGGCCTTTGGCATTAGGGATATGTACCTTTTCCAGCGCCAGAATCGCCCGCTCCTCAGCTTCCGCTTCAGCCATGTCCGGATTATGCAGCAACAAGGCCTCAATAATTTGTTCACCGATTGAAAACACCGGATTCAACGACGTCATTGGCTCCTGAAAGATCATCGCTATTTGCGAACCGCGAACACGGCGTAGCGCGTCATCTTCCAGCTTCAACATATCCTGACCATTAAACAGAATTTGGCCTGCCGGATGCGTGGCAATGCCATAAGGTAATAAGCAAATCACTGACAATGCAGTAATTGACTTACCACTGCCCGACTCACCGACCAGGCAAAAGGTTTCGCCTTGCGGAATGGTGAAACTGACATCATCGACGGCTTTCACCACTTCGCCACCGCTTTGCAGGTAGGTATGCAGGTTACGCACTTCTAATAAAGGCTGATTCATTAGTTCACCCCCGAATTACGTGACATGTGCGGATCAATGGCATCACGCAAGGCTTCACCAATCAGGTTATAGGCGAACACGGTCATAAAAATCGCCCCACCGGGAAACGCCGCCATCCACCAGTTAAAGGTCGAAGATTTTACCGCTTGATCCAGCATCTGCCCCCATGACGGTGCGCCCACCACACCTAAACCGAGAAAACTTAATGTCGCCTCAGCAAGAATAGCGGAAGCTACGCCAAAACTAGCCGCGACCAATAACGGTGCAACGCCATTCGGTAACATGTGACGGAATAAAACGGAACGTAGGGGCAAACCGCTGGCAATCGCCGCCTGCACATAATCCTGTTTACGTAATTTGAGGAACTCAGCACGGATATAACGCGCATAACCCGACCAACTGGTCACACCGATAATGATCATCATCATGTATAAATTGCGCCCGAAGAAAGCGACAAAGGTGAGTAGTAAAAATAATGTGGGTATGGCCTCAAAAATCTCCACCAACCGCATACCGATCATATCCAGCCAGCCGGAAAAGTACCCCATAAACCCACCGATAATCACGCCGATCACCATCGCAATACTGGTGGCCACAAAACCAATGCTCAGTGCAATACGGGAAGCATGAATCATCCGGCTGAATACATCACCGCTATTCTCTTCTGTTCCCATCAGGTGAGCGCGCCCGTCAGCAGCAGCTGAATCAGCTAATGGCTCTTCCAGTCCCCGATAACCGTAATCACGCAGGTAATCTTCTGCCGCATAAGGAATCGGTGGCATGATTTTCCAATCAACATTCTCATTGAAATCTGCCGAGCGGAATTGTGCATAATTCACCAGTTCCGGTGTTTTCAGGAATGAGTGGCCTACTACACCTGCTGATACAGCAGCAATCACCACAGCGATTAATCCCAGACGGAAATCAATATGCAGAGGCAATAGCCACAGCAGAATGGCAATAAAAAAAGCAGCCAGCACTCCCACATCTTCAGCCGTGATGTAATGCAATACCGGCATTGAAAACTCACCCCCCTTGCTCATCATGATCGGCATGCTGTTCGCCAGAAAGGGGGCAAAAACGGCTGCTACCACCAGTAAGCCGATCCAGAATAATCCAATCTTCACACCCCAGCCTTTTAAAGCGCTGCGGAGAATTCTGCGACCAAAGGATTGTTGACAGTTGTGCTGACGGTGAATAGCCGGTAAAGATTTGGCGGTGTGACTGCTCATTGGATTACTCCGCCAGCTTATCCGCAAACGACTGCTGCACTTTTTTCAATGAAACGGCATTCATGCAATAACGCAGTCCGCTGGGTGGCGGGCCATCCGGGAATACATGCCCCAAATGCGCTTCACAGGTATTACACACAGTTTCAACACGTACCATGCCATGGGATTTGTCAGCATGATAAGCAATGGCATTTATCTTCACCGGCTGGGTGAATGAAGGCCAGCCCGTACCCGACTCGAATTTTTCACTGGCATCAAACAGTAACGTGTCACAACAGACACAGCTGTACAAACCTTCCCCGAACAGGCTGCACATGTCCGAGCTGAAAGCCCTTTCTGTGCCTTGTTGACGGGTCACGCGAAACTCCTCATCCGTTAAGGCGGTGCGCCATTCACTATCAGTCTTCCTGACTGTGCGGTCGGGCGCAGGGTTTCCATTATCAGAGAACTCAAGTACTTTATTCCAATCCAACATGCTAATGACTCCTTCGGGAAAGTGATACTTTCCCCTATAGAACAATTCCAGCTTTCCCAGAAAATGAATCACCTTCCGGTCAGGCATTTAAACAATATAATACCTTAAACTTCACCGGATGACCGGCTAGTTTGACATGAGAAATGGCTGGAAGCACGGAGCAGAGTTGCTGTTGATGATCACCGTTGAGGGCTATAGACTAGCAAGCCGACGGATCAGATTTAAAAGCCACTGGTGGCAATGATCTGTATCGCTGCAAAATAAAAAGGGTTATTGATGGAAAATTTCGGGCTTCTGATCGTCGCGATAGGTATTTTATTGTTCGCACTGTTCTCCCGGACACTGGAAGACAGCCTGCTCACTTTACCGATGATCTTTACTGTTTTCGGCTGGGCAATTGGTAGTGGCGCGGATGAATTACTCCCCTTGTCCATCGGTCATGGCGCGATGCACACTCTCGCAGAGATCACCTTGATTCTGGTACTGTTTTCCGATGCGGCACAGGTTAACCTACGGCTTTTACTAAAAGACCACACTTTGCCCACACGCATGCTGCTTATTGGTATGCCATTGAGCATTTTGCTCGGTGCAGTAGTGGCCGCCTGGATATCACCAACGGCACCACTGGCACTCGCCTTTCTGATCGCCACTATTCTGACACCGACTGATGCGGCACTGGGGCAAGCCATCGTCAGCAGCCATAAAGTACCAATAAGGATACGCCAGGCTATTAATGTCGAGAGTGGTTTAAATGACGGTATAGCCCTACCTATCGTGATGATCTGCGCGATTCTTACATCAGCTGCTTACGGAACAACCGGAGCACATCAACCCGATAATTTATGGCTGTTTACCCTACTTCAAATCACACTTGGCCCTTTGGTTGGCATAGGTATCGGGTACGCCGGCGCAAAACTGGTTGATCGGGCATCAGCACAAAAAAGCATGAGTATGGCCTTTCAGGGCATTGCCTTTTTATCATTAGCCGCCACAGCTTATCTGCTGGCAGAAGCAATCGGTGGAAATGGTTTTATCGCCACCTTCGTTGCAGGCCTGCTGTTTGGCGCTACCCTTAAAGAACATTCAGAGTCATTGTTTGAGTTCATGGAAACAGAAGGCCAGTTACTCACTATGATTACCTTCCTGATTTTCGGGGCGGTGATGGTGCCACTAGGGCTGGAACATGCAACCTGGAAAACATTGGTGCTGGCGATACTTTACCTGACGGTTATTCGGATGCTACCAATATTTTTGTCACTGACGGGTACCGGCCTGAAAGTGCCCGATAAATTACTCTTAGGCTGGTTTGGCCCACGCGGGCTGGCCTCTATTCTATTTGCTTTACTGATTCTGGATCGGTTTACAATCCCTGGCAGTGAGGAACTATTGGCCTGTATCGTACTGACCGTTATGCTGAGCATTTTTGCACATGGTCTCAGTGCTACACCATTGGTTAATGCCTATGC
>CACVAV010000413.1 GCA_902727945.1 uncultured Thiotrichaceae bacterium
CCGTTGCGAACCGCATCTTCAATGTTGCTGCGTGAGAAACCCAGGTCATCAAGGTCTCTGTCGCTTAATGCACGTAATTCACGAATGGCTCGACGAATTTCTTTTTCTTCGTTGCTGAAGCCCAGTACGTGGTCAATCGCTTGTAGTAAGTTAGTCATGTTTTTTTCTCCGCTAGGTGTTAAAACAGTAAGGCTAATTTAATCCTTATGCTGCGGCGCAACAAGCGAGAAATATTTCGTTATCAGGTGAGTTAAAGTTACCTGATATTGTCGTGTGGTTTATCCAAGGTTGCCCCCTATCTCTTAACTCTGTATAAAGTACGCAAAATCAACAGCAGGACAGGCGCTATGTCAATGACCCCGAACAGAATTCTTTTAAAGCTGAGTGGTGAAGCCCTAATGGGCGATCAGGGTAGTGGTATTGATCCTGAAATCTTGGAGCGTGTGGCGACAGAAATTATGGAAGTCCAGGCGTCCGGTGTTCAGGTGGCGTTGGTGATCGGTGGTGGCAATCTGTTTCGTGGTGCGGCGTTGTCAGCAGCAGGCATGGATAGAGTGCGCGGTGACCAGATGGGAATGTTGGCTACGGTGATGAATGCACTGGCGCTGCAGGATACGCTGGAACGTTTGGGTGGTTCCTGTAAAGTAATGACTGCGTTGGGAATTGATCAGCTGGGTGAGGCATTTTCAGCCCATCGTGCGCGTCAGTACCTTGATGCCGGTCATTCGGTGATTTGTGCGGCAGGAACCGGCAGTCCTTTTTTTACGACAGATACTGCTGCGAGTTTGCGTGCTGTGGAACTACAGGTAGATTTATTGCTCAAAGCGACTAAAGTGGATGGCATTTATACTGCTGACCCGAAGAAAGACCCGGAGGCTACTCGTTATGATCAGTTGTCATTTGATTCTGCGATTGAGCAGCAGCTGGGGGTTATGGATTTAACAGCAATGGTGATGTGCAGAGATAATAATATGCCATTGCGTGTATTTGATATGTTTGCTGCGGGTGCTTTGCAATCAATTGTGCAGGGTGAATCCGTAGGCACATTGGTAGAGGTCTAAAAAATGATTGATGAAATTCTCGAAGATGCGGATACCCGCATGCAAAAAACCATTGAAGTACTGAAAACAGAGTTGACTAAGATTCGCACAGGTCGTGCGCATGCCAGTCTTCTGGATCATATTCAGGTGGAATACTACGGTTCTGATGTGCCGTTGAGCCAGGTAGCGAACATATCTATTGAAGATGCACGCACACTGAGTGTGACACCCTGGGAAAAGCCGATGGTTCAGGCGATTGAAAAGGCCATTATGAAATCTGATTTGGGGTTGAATCCCATGTCAGCAGGCACAGTGATTCGTGTGCCGGTTCCTGCTTTAACCGAAGAACGCCGGCGTGATTTGGTTAAAGTGGTAAAGAATGAAGCGGAAAATACGCGTATTGCTATCCGTAATATACGCCGTGATGCTAATTCAGATTTTAAGTCGTTGGAAAAAGACAAAGATATTTCAGAAGATGAAGAGCGCCGTGCCCAGGACAATGTCCAGAAGTTGACAGATAAGTACGTCAAAGCAGTGGAAGTGGTTCTGGATAAGAAAGAACAGGATTTGATGGCAATCTGACGGCTCGATGGCAAAGAAAGAAAAAAATAACTGTATCCCGCGTCATGTTGCCATTGTGATGGATGGTAACGGGCGGTGGGCGAAAGCGCGGTTTATGCCGCGTTTGTTCGGTCATAAAAAAGGTGTTGAATCAGTACGTAAGGTGATTAAATACTGTAGTGATGCGGGTGTTGAATGCCTGACGCTGTTTGCCTTCAGCAGTGAAAACTGGAAGCGTCCTGAAGATGAGGTCAGTGGTCTGATGTCATTGTTCATGGGTGTGCTGGAAAAAGAGACTGTTGGTATGTTGCGCCATAATGTCAGGCTACAGTTTATTGGTGATCGTTCCGCATTCTCTGCACAATTACAGGCTAAGATTGCGCTGGTTGAGCAGGAAACTGCACAGTGCAGCGGCCTTAAGTTGATTGTTGCGGCTAATTATGGCGGACGCTGGGACATACTACAGGCTGTGCGGACAATGGCCGGGCAGGTGCAGTGCGGTGAGCTGAAGCCGGATGAGTTGACTGAAGCACACATCGGTAAGGCCTTGTCGACACAGGAATTACCGGAACCTGATTTGTTCATTCGTACGGGCGGTGAACAACGGATCAGTAACTTCTTATTGTGGCAGCTGGCGTATGCTGAGCTGTTTTTCAGTGAGAAATTATGGCCGGAGTTTGATGAGAAATGCCTGCAACAGGCTTTTGATGCTTATGCCGGGCGTGAGCGGCGTTTCGGAATGACCGGCGAACAAGTTAAAGCTTAAAGTGGACCTGAAAAATTTGCTCCGCCAGCATAGAAGTCTGCTACTTTCACAGTAAAAACAGGATTGGCATGTTAAAACAACGAATTATTACCGGAATTATTCTAGCGATAGTGGCCGGATCTGCCATTTATCTGTTACCCACCCCAAAATTTGCGATTGTCTCACTGTTTGCCATTGTCGGTATGGGTGCGTGGGAATGGGCGACTTTAACCGGCACTAAAGAAGGCTTGCCACAAAAGTTGGCACCACTGCCCGCCATGTTGATTGCTTATTTACTCCTCTTGTTCGGTTGGCCATTGCTGCCGGTGTTATTTGTCAGTGTGATTGTCTGGGCTGTGATTATCTGGATGCTGTTTAACTACCGGCAGGGCACTATGCTGTATCAGAATCAGCCTTATATTTTAAAAAGCCTGAGTTTGTTGGTATTGGTTCCGGCATGGTATGCCTTGGTTAACCTGCACGGTACGCACTCTGGTTACGTTTTTTACCTGATCTCATTGATTGCCTTAGCCGATATTGGTGCTTATTTTGCGGGTAAGCAATTTGGTAAAACTAAACTAGCTCCTCAACTAAGCCCCGGAAAAACCCGTGAAGGTGTGATAGGTGGTCTGGCGGTGACGTTTGTCTGGTCAATTATCTGGGCAGTATATAGCACCGGGTCAGCACCCGATGCGCTGTTGTTTATTGTATTCTCGATGTTAGCAGTGGTTATCTCGGTGATGGGGGATTTATTTATCAGTTTGATCAAGCGTGAAGTGGGTGCCGATGATAGTGGCACCTTATTACCTGGTCATGGTGGTGTGCTGGATCGTATTGATAGCTTATTAGCGGCTGCACCCCTGTTTACCTTAGGCCTGTTGTGGATCAAATTAGGCTTATTATGACGCATGCCATAAGCTCAAAGGTTATTACTGTTCTGGGCGCTACCGGTAGTATTGGTGTCAGCACCTTAGATGTGGTGGCCCGGCATCCTGATAGATTTCATATCTTCGCACTGACCGCAAACCGTAATACCGAAAAATTATTTGACCAGTGTCAGCAATTCCGGCCTAAGTACGCAGTGATGGTCGACGAGTCTGCTGCTGAAAAGCTGCAAGGCTTGTTGCGTAATGCGGGCAGTGAAACAGAAGTACTATCCGGTACTGGTGCATTGGAGTCTGTTTCAGCGGATGCAGCCGTCGATTATGTGATGGCGGCTATTGTGGGGGCGGCTGGCTTGTTGCCCACACTGGCAGCAGCAAAAGCAGGCAAGCGGGTACTGTTGGCTAATAAAGAAGCTTTAGTCATGTCTGGCCGCTTGTTTATGGATGCCGTTCATGAGCAGGGTGCAGAGTTATTGCCGATTGATAGCGAGCACAATGCTATTTTTCAGTGCATGCCTTCTTCGACAAAGAATGGTCAGGTGGTTAATAATCTGGCGGGTGTTGAGCGTATTCTGCTGACAGCTTCCGGCGGGCCATTCCGCACATGGGAACTGAGTCAGTTACAGAATGTCACACCTGAGCAGGCGGTTGCTCACCCTAATTGGGCGATGGGCCGGAAAATTTCAGTAGATTCAGCGACCTTGATGAATAAAGGATTGGAAGTTATTGAGGCTTGCTGGTTGTTTTCTGTGTCGCCGGAAGCGATTGAAGTGGTGGTACACCCACAGAGTACAATTCACTCGATGGTATCCTATAATGATGGCTCGGTGTTGGCACAAATGGGTAATCCGGACATGCGCACCCCGATCGCTTACGGTCTGGGGTGGCCGGAACGTTTGGTATCCGGAGTAGAGCCTCTGGATATATTTGCTACAGCACGATTGGATTTTGAGCGGCCTGATCTTGCTCGCTTCCCCTGCTTGCAGCTGGCCTATGAGGCTCATGCAGCAGGTGGCTATGCAACAATTGCCCTGAATGCAGCAAATGAAATTGCGGTGCAGGCTTTTTTGGATCAAAGTATTGGTTTCATGGATATTCCCCAACTGATTGAAGCTGTCATGCAGTCAGCGGAGTCCGGAACCCCTAATCAACTTGAAGACATCATTATTCAGGATGAAGACAGCCGTCAGGCGGCATCATTCTGGCTAAAGAAGAAGAAAACACATTGAATCTTATGAACTTGCTGATCATGTTACCCGCCTTTCTTGTCACCATTGGTATTCTCGTGACCGTTCACGAGTTTGGCCATTATTGGGTGGCGCGCAAATTGGGCGTTAAAGTACTCCGTTTCTCCATTGGTTTTGGTAAGCCATTGTGGAAGCGCGTGTCCGGTGAAGACCAAACAGAATATGTCGTTGCTGCGCTGCCTTTGGGTGGTTACGTGAAGATGCTGGATGAGCGCGAAGGTGAGGTGGCTGAAGAAGAGCTGCACCGGGCGTTTAATCGTCAAAGTGTCTGGACGCGTATTGCCGTCGTTGCAGCGGGGCCTATCGCCAATTTTATCCTGGCTATCTTTATTTATGCGTTGATGTTTGGTACGGGTGTACCGGCGATGCAGCCGTTTGTGCATGCGAATGACAATACACCGGCTCAGGTGGCGGGGTTTGAGGCAGGTGATAAAATTTTGTCTATCAATGAGCTGCCAGTGGCTACGTGGGAAGAGGCACGTATGTTGCTGTTGGAAGAGTATCTGAACTCGCCGCAGCTAACTATTCTGGTTGAAACGCCACAAGGACAACAGGCTGAACGAATCCTCAATCTGAGTAATGCACAATTACTCAAGGAAGAAGGTGACTTTCTTAAAGAGTCCGGTTTGCAGTTTTGGTCGCCTGAATACGGTGTGCGCTTGGGTGGTCTTTCCCCGGGTGGTGCGGCTGAAGCGGCAGGGTTGAAACCCGGTGATACTATCCTGGCGATTGACGGGCAAAAGATGGAACGGGCGGATGCCTTCGTTGGCTATGTTCAGGCGCGTGCCGGACAGCCAATCGATTTTAAGGTACAGCGTGATGATGGCACGACTAATGTACTGGTGACACCGGCTCCGGTATTGGTCGACGGCAAAGAAGTTGGCCGGATTGGTTCGGGTGTGGGTGAGTTTGTTCCGGCGCATGTGCTGGACAAACTGAAGTTTACCCAAAGTTTCGGGCCTGTCGATTCATTAACCCGTGGCGTGGAAAGAACCTGGCAAATGTCAGTCGTAACGCTGAAGTTGATGGGACGGATGTTAACGGGTGAGGTGTCGCTGAAAAATATCAGTGGGCCGATTACTATCGCCCGTTTTTCTGGTGAAACAGTAATGGCAGGACTGCCTTACTATCTGGGATTTTTAGCCATTATCAGCATCAGTTTGGGCATTCTTAATTTGCTGCCGATTCCAATGTTGGATGGCGGCCATTTACTCTACTACATAATAGAAATAATAAAAGGCAGTCCGGTGTCTGAACGTGTCGAAGAATACGGTTTCAGATTCGGTATGGCCCTCGTAGCTTGTATCATGGTACTGGCTTTGTATAACGATTTTATGCGGTTGTTGAATTAAAATGAAAATACATCCTCTTTCGCTAACTATCGCCAGTGCACTGGCTGTTTCATCACAAACAGTCTTTGCCGCCAGTTTTGTTGTTCAGGATATTCGGGTTCAGGGTCTGCAACGGGTCGCTACAGGTACTGTGCTTAATTATTTGCCGGTTCGTGTTGGTCAGTCATTTGATGAGAATCAGGTGCAAAGTGCGGTGCAAAGCCTCTATCAAAGTGGCTTATTTGAAGATGTGCAGCTCTCACGTCAGGGCAATGTGCTGGTTGTGTCGGTATCTGAGCGCTCTGCCATTGGCCGCATCAATATCACGGGTAATAGTAAATTAAAAACTGAACAGTTACTTCAGGCGATGAAAGCGGAAAAAGTAGGTCGGGGCGATACGCTGAATCGTTCAGCATTACAGACTTTTCAGACAAAGCTGCAAGCTCAGTACGCGGCGATGGGTTACCACGGCGTAAAAATAAATACGCAGGTACAGCCGCAGAGTGATGGTCGGGTTGACATCAATATGAATATCAGTGAAGGCAAAGAAGCGCGGATTAAGCAGCTTACTATTACGGGTAACCAGGCTTTTTCAGAGTCTGAATTGCTTAAGCAGCTCGATTCAGGGCCAAGTGGGATTTTCTCTATTCCTTTCTTTAGCACACGGGATAAGTATGCCAAGGAAAAGCTGATCGGTGATTTGGATGGGCTGACCTCTTTCTACCGTGACCGTGGTTATCTGAACTTTAAAATTGCTAACACTGATGTTTCATTATCGCCGGATAAACAAGGCGTGTTTATTAAGGTGGCTGTGGACGAAGGCGCTCAGTACCGATTGGGTAAAGTCGGCGTGTCGGGTAATCATGGTTTATCGCCCGCACAAATTCAGCAGGCTGTGACGCTGGTTCCCGGTCAGGTGTTCTCCCAGAAAATAATGGAAGAAACCCGTAAGAATCTTGCTAATGAGTTGGGTAAGCAGGGTTACGCTTTTGCAAAAATTAACCCGATTCCACAGATAGACAATGCGAATAACCGTGTTGCTCTGGATTTGAACATTGCTTTGGGTAAACGGACTTATGTGCGACGGATTAATATCCGTGGCAACAACCGTACTAAAGATGGTGTGTATCGCCGTGAAATGCGCCAGCTGGAAAGTGCTTCGTTTTCGCCGCAGCAGCTGGAGCGTTCCAAGACGCGTCTGCAACGCCTGCCTTATGTCGAAAGTGCGCAAATTAATGTGGAGCCGGTCGCCGGAACGACTGACCAGGTCGATCTGAACGTCATTATTGCTGAGCGCTCATCCAATCAGTTCCGGGTTGGAGCGGGTTATTCTCAGAACAATGGTGTGTTGCTTAATTTGGGTGTTAAGCAAGATAATTTCATGGGTACGGGTAAAAAGCTGGAAGTCGATTTTGATAATAGTAAAGTTAATAAAAACTACCGTATTTCTTACACTAATCCGTATTACACGCAAAATGGTGTGAGTCGTGGTTTTAGTCTGTATTACAACGATTATGATGCAGAAGCTGATGATATTTCAGAATATGCCACCAATCGTTTGGGAGGTAGTGTCAATTTCGGGGTTCCGTTGAGTGAGCATAATGCTGTTAACCTCTCGGTGGGTTATGAACAACGTGAAATTACGCTAGGCAGTGATGCCGCTGACCATATTACAGCGTTTACAGATACGAATGGCTTTGAATATAACCAGATTCCGGTGAAAGTTAGTTTTGTGCATGATTCACGTGACAGAGTGATTTTCCCCAGCGAAGGTCAGCGTCACCGGGTTTCTTTGCAGGCTGCCTTGCCGGGCAGTGATCTGGAATATCAAAAGTTAAGTTATGATGGCGCCTATTATCAGGCGATTAATGAAGATATGACCTTCGCGCTGAAAGGGCGGGTGGCTGCAGGCAGTGGCCGGGGTGATATTGATGGCTTACCCTTTTTCGAGAAATATAATGCGGGTGGTATCCGCAGTGTTCGCGGTTATGAGTCGAATAGTTTGGGGCCACGTGATTCAAACGGTGATGCGAAGGGGGGTGACTTACTGGTCGCTGCTTCTGCCGAGGTGCTGTTTCCGGTGCCGTTTGCCAGCGACATGAAGAACCTGCGTTTAAGTGCATTTATTGATGCGGGTAATGTATTCGAAGATTTTGATAGCTTTGATTCAGGTGACATTCGTTATTCAGCGGGTGTTGGTGCGGTTTGGTTATCACCACTCGGCCCGTTTGAGTTGAGTTACGCTAAACCACTAAACAGTAAAGATGGGGACGATGAACAAGTTGTACAATTTAGCATTGGGGCATCTTTCTAAGCATATCCGGTTCGACTGGCTGATGCTTTTTAGCGGCATGCTATTAACCGGCCTGCTTCTCCGGACTATGATAAGCCCGGCCCTGGCGGAAACGGAGAATGCGCAGTACCGCTTTGCGGTGGTGCAAATGTCGACTATTTTGAGTCAGTCGCCACAGTCCGAGGCTGCCAGTGAAGCTTTACGCAAGCGTTATATTGAGCGTGAAGAGGCGTTGGCTAAAGAACAAGCTGCTGTGCAGCAGGCTGAAGAAGCTTTTCTGGAAAAGCAGCGCACCCTGCCTGCTGATGAATTAGTCAAGCTGGAAAGCCAGTTACGTAAAAGTCAGCGAGACCTTAAGCGTAGCCGTGAAGATTTTCGTGAAGAAGTCCGGCTTGCTAAAGATCAGGCTTTGAGTGACCTAAAGAAGAATGTTTCTTTTGCGATTGAGGTTATCAGGCAGCAGGAGAATATCGATATAATTTTCCGCGAGAGTGACTATCTGGTGGCCAGTCCACGGGTTGATATTACTAAAAAAGTGTTGGCTTACTTGTATGGACAGTTTCAAACCCAAAGCCAAAGTGAACCCGTCAATGTCAATGTTGATGCTGATAGTGAGGAGAAATAAATGCCGGCATGTTTTACGTTAAGTGAGCTGGCGGCATCAACCGGTACGGTTGTACAGGGGAATCCTGAAAAACAAATTATGGCAGTAGCCTCTATTGAAGAAGCCACCGAGTCAGATATTAGCTTTATCCGTGACCGGAAATACGCACACTACCTTGATAGCTCAAGTGCTGGTGCCTTAATTCTTACGGCTGAACTGGCTGAGCAGTGTGCAGGTAGCTGCCTGATTAGTACTAATCCTTACCTGACTTATGCACAGATTGTTACTGTGTTGAATCCTGTACCTAAGCCTGCTGCGGGTGTGTCGCCTTCTGCTGTTGTTGCTGATGACGTCATGTTGGGCGAAGGTGTGCATATTGGTGCGAATGTGGTGATTGCCGGTGGTTGTTCTATTGGTGATAACACTATTATTAGCGCCGGGTGTGTTATCGGTGCGGGTTGTCAGATGGGTGTTGATGGTTTGTTGCATCCGAATGTGACGCTGGCTGGTGACACGTGTGTGGGTGATAACGTTATTCTGCATTCCGGTGTAGTGTTGGGCGCGGATGGCTTTGGGTTTGTACCGCAGTCATCAGGTTGGTATAAGATTCCTCAGGTTGGCAGGGTAGTCATCGGTGATGACGTGGAAATCGGCGCAAATACCACTATCGACCGTGCTGCTCTGGGCGATACCCGCATCGGCCATGGTGTCAAGCTGGATAACCTGATCCATATTGCGCACAACGTACAGATTGGTGACCATACGGTGATCGCGGCTTGCACGGGTATTGCGGGTAGCGCGAAAATTGGTAGCCGTTGTCAGATTTCCGGCATGTGTTCCATCGCGGGCCATTTAACAGTTGCTGACGGTACAACGATTACTGCCACCAGTTTTGTTATTAATTCTATTACTGAACCCGGTGTTTATTCGTCCGGTACTACTATTGATGATCATTCATCGTGGCGGCGGAACGCGGTACGCTTCCGGCAGTTAGATCAGTTGAGCCGGCGGGTTAATGCGCTGGAAAAACAATTGGCTAAACAGCTGGATGAAAGCTAAAACCAAAATTAGAAATAGTTAGGGCCTGTTATGTCTGAGATGAATGTTAATGAGATAAAAAACTTTTTACCTCACCGTTACCCTTTTTTGTTAGTTGACCGGGTGCTTGAATTAGTACCGGGTGAGTCAATCCGTGCTATTAAAAATGTGTCAGTGAATGAGCCGTTTTTCAATGGCCACTTTCCGGATAAGCCTATTATGCCGGGTGTGTTGATTATTGAGGCGTTGGCACAGGCCACCGGGTTACTGGGTTTCCGGACGATGGATGATAATCCGCCGGAAAATATCCTGTACATGTTGGTGGCGATAGATAAAGCCCGCTTTAAGCGTCAGGTGGAGCCTGGTGATCAATTAATACTGGAAGCCACCATCGTTAAGCGCAAAGGCATTATGTGGGTTTTCGATGTCAAGGCGACGGTGGATGGTAAGGTGGCTGTGAGTGCTGAGTTGATGTGTGCGGCAAAAGAAGGTGTGGTGTGATTCATCCGACAGCAATCATCGATGAAAAGGCTAAGTTAGCAGAAGGTGTTGAGATCGGCCCGTACAGCATTGTTGGCCCGCAAGTCAGCATCGGTCGTGGCACACGCATTGGCCCGCACGTTGTTATTGAGGGGCCGACCCGTATCGGTGAAGACAATCATATCTATCAATTTGCGTCCATTGGCGCGGCTCCGCAGGATAAAAAGTTCGATGGTGAACCTACCGAGTTGATTATTGGTGACCGGAATGTCATCCGTGAGTTTTGTACTTTTAACCGGGGCACGGCTCAGGATAAGGGCGAAACGGTGATGGGCGATGATAACTGGATCATGGCTTATGTACACATTGCTCATGACTGCATCATCCGCAATCACACGGTGCTTGCTAATAATGTTACCCTGGCGGGACATGTTGAAATACGTGATGCGGTTATTCTGGGTGGTTTTACCTTAGTTCATCAGTTTTGTGTGGTGGGTGAGCATGCTTTTACCGGAATGGGGTCATCGCTAGCTAAGGATCTGCCGCCTTTTGTGATGGCGACAGGCGCACCTGCTGAGCCACGTAAAATTAATGCTGAAGGTTTACGGCGTCATCATTATTCAGAAGACGCTATCCAACGGATTAAAGAAATCTACCGGCTGCTCTATCGTAAGCAGCTGTTGCTTAAGGATGCATTAGCTGAGATACAGACACGCTATGGTGACTTTGCTGATGCACAATTGATGCTGGATTTCTGTCATCACAGCCAGCGTGGCCTGGTTCGTTGAGTGTCAGGGTGCATAAATGAAACGCATTGCCATTATTGCAGGTGAGCCATCCGGTGATTTATTGGCATCCCGCCTGATCACTGAGTTAAAGCAACAGCGTCCTGAGTTGATATTTGAAGGCATAGCCGGGCCAGAGATGCAGGTTGCCGGATGTACGTCCTTATTTCCGATGGATGCCTTATCCGTGATGGGGCTGACTGAAGTCTTAAAGCACCTGCCCGAACTGCTGTCTATTCGTAAGCAGTTATTTCAGCGTTGGCGTAATGACCCTCCTGATTTGTTTATTGGTGTGGATGCGCCGGATTTTAATTTGCCGTTGGCTAAGAAACTGCATAAACAAGGCATTCCCACCGTGCATTATGTCAGCCCTTCTATTTGGGCCTGGCGTGAAAAGCGTGTGAAGAAAATTCGCGGCAATGTTGACTTGATGTTGACGCTGTTTCCATTCGAGGTGGATTTTTATAAACGTAATGGTGTTAATGCCCGGTTTGTTGGCCACCCGCTGGCTGATGAAATTGATTTTGATCAGGATCCTTTGCCTGCCCGCCGTCAGTTAGAGCTTGATGCGGAGCTTCCTGTGTTGGCTTTATTGCCGGGGAGCCGTACCGGGGAAATAAAACGCATGGCCTCCGTGTTTCTACCCGGTGCTGGCCAATTGCAGCAGCGGCATCCGGGATTGCAGGTGGTGATTCCGGTAGTGAATGAGAAGTTACAACTATTACTGGAGCAGTTGCGGGGTGAATATGCGCCCGAACTGGAAGTGACTTACCTTCGGGGTGAGTCGCGGGTATTGATGCAGGCAGCAGACTATATATTGCTGGCTTCAGGTACTGCCGTATTGGAAGGTATGCTCAGCGGGCGTTTGATGGTGGCCGGGTACAAGGTGTCCGGGCTGACCTGGTGGTTATTACAAACTTTCCGTTTATTAAAAGTAAAGTATGTCACATTACCCAACCACTTAGCGGGTGAGGCATTGGTGCCTGAAGTATTACAGGATGACTTGACTGAAGACCGCTTGGTAAATGAAATGGAAGCGTTATTTGCACTGCCTGCCGGGCGTCGTGATTATATTCTGCAACAGTTCAGAACGCATCATGAAGCCTTGCGTTGTAATGCCAGTGTGAATGCTGCTCATGCGATTCTGGCGTATTGGGGAGGGCGGAATGATTATGTCTGATTACAAACTGATTGCCGGAGTAGATGAAGTAGGGCGTGGCCCGTTAGCGGGGGCTGTGGTGACGGCTGCGGTTATTCTTGATCCTGCGAACCCTATTGTCGGTTTGACTGATTCTAAAAAACTCACCGCTGTCCGCCGCGAAAAGCTGGCGATCG
>CACVAV010000414.1 GCA_902727945.1 uncultured Thiotrichaceae bacterium
CAGCTCTGGTTCATCAGGGTGCTCTTGTGCATACAGTTTTTTGCGCTCGTCCTCCATGACATTAACCACAATCCCGATCACCATATTGAGGAAAGCAAAGGTGGTGAAAAAGATAAAAGTCAGGTAGTAAATCCACGCGAACGGTGAGCCATCCGGATGTTCCATGGTCTCATACATAACATCTGTCCAGTCCTCAAAGGTCATCACCCGGAATAAGGTGAGCATCGCAATACTGATATTGCCCCAGAGTTGAGGATTGATGGATTCAAATAACGTGCTGCCGACAGCCGCATAAATGTAGAAAATAATAAACATCAGTAATGCGACATAACCCAGTTGTGGCAGGGCCTTGAGTAATGAGTTCAGTAGCATCCTCAGTTCAGGGATAACAGATATTAGCCGCAATACGCGGAAGATGCGGATTAACCGGCCCAGAACAGCCATTTCTGTATTATCAATGGGGATCAGGCTGACAGTCACAATGACTGCGTCAAAAATATTCCAGCCACTTTTGAAGAAGTCTTTTTTGTTTTTCTCCGCCATAAAACGGATCAGGAGTTCGATCAGAAAAAATAGCGTCACTGCAAAATCGAGGATTTTCAGAGCAGCTAAGGCCTCAACAGAAATAATGTTGTCTTCGTAAGTGCGGACACCAATCAGTAATGCGGAAAGAACGATAATACTGATAACAAACAGCTCAAACAGTTTGTTTGTTTTTAATGTTCCCAGTCTTTCCTGCCAGACTTCCAGCATGTTATGGCCTCTTAACGGACGTATCTGAAAAATGACGCATGATGGCAGAATTTTTTAGTATAGTCGATCAGTCGTATTCGGTATCTTTCCAAATACGCATAGCAGCGAAGACTTCTGAGGGTGTATTAAGTTCTTGTCCGGCCACTTCTTCAATTTTTCTGATTACTTCCGGGATATGAGTGCGCAGAAACGGATTACTTTTGAATTCGTTCTCCAGTGTGAAGGGTACGGTGGCTCGTCCTGCGTCGAGTAACTCCCGGCATGCATCGAGGTGTTCGTCGATGTCTTTATTATCAGGCTCCACCCATTTAGCGAATCCAAGATTCTCCACGGTGTATTCGTGTGTGCAATAAATTAATGTTTCAACAGGCAACTGAGCGATACGGTACAGTGAGTTGTGTAAGGCTGTCATTGTGCCATCAGATACCCGCCCGCAACCACTACCGAGTAAGGTATCGCCGCAGAACAGGTTACCATCACCGTAATAAGCGATGTGTCCGGCGGTGTGGCCCGGAATATCAAGCACTCCGAAGCTCAGCCCTATCGACTCCAGGTTGACAGTCTGTCCTTCAGCCAGCCGGTGGGTGATGTGCGGAACAGATTCATTGGCGGGGCCATAAACGGGTAAGTCGGGGTAAGTCGCTAACAATTCAGGTATACCACTGACATTGTCACTGTGGTGATGTGTAATCAAAATGGCTACCGGTGCTATGCCACGTTGTTTTAATTCATGGATCACCGGTTTGGCATCGCCGGGGTCTACGATAGCCGCTTTTTTGCGCTCTTCGTTAGTGATTAGCCAAATGTAATTATCCGAAAATGCTGATACACCGATTACCTGGATCATTGTGCTACCTCGCTTCTGTGTTATTGCGTCCTGCAATTATTATCTATATCGTCTCTGTCTATTTTCGCACAAATACAATTCTTTTCGCTATTCGGGTTACAAATTCAGATGAAACAACGGCTACAGCACTCCCGCCTGGAACAGGCTATCCAGAAAAATCAGTCACTTGCTGAACTATTAGAAATGCCCTGTGAATTATTAAGAAATTATTGTGTGCGGGATTATATCGGTAGTCCTGCTCTGAAAAAAGATCACAGTGTGGATAATACACACGCCAAAGGTTTTTTTGAGGATCAGGGCGCATGGCGTAAAACATTGCCTCTGGATATTGATGCAGGGCTAAGCTTAGCTGTTTTTGCTACTTTTTTTGCGGTGGAAATGGAGGCCGGAACAGATCAGGCCGAATTTTTGGTATTAACACCGAAACGTAGTCCGGATCAGGAAGGTGGTATGTATGTAGGGCTGATGAGATCGCATAATACCGATGAACTGTGCCAGCGCCTTACCGATGACCCGGCTGTTTTAAAACAGATGGCAGCGGAAGTTTCTGCGCTGGTTGAGTGGCTGCGTATGCCGGTGGCAGATCAGCCTTCTGTGAGTGAAAGTTGGTTTGAGCGTTTGTTTAAGGGCCAGAGCAGCTAAGAAAGCAAGGAGCAAAAATGAAACAGGGTCAGTTATATATTGTATCTGCGCCATCGGGTGCCGGAAAAACTTCGCTATTGAATGCGCTGCGCGGACGCTTGCAGTACGTGACGGTATCATTATCTCATACAACACGTGCTCCCCGGCCTGGTGAAAAAGATGGCTGGCACTATCGTTTTGTCAGTGTTGACGA
>CACVAV010000415.1 GCA_902727945.1 uncultured Thiotrichaceae bacterium
GTGCTGAAAGATTCTTGTCTTCCAGTAATTTGAGCATCTGGATGACAGTCATGCCACCTGAGGTCGGTGGCCCCATGCCACACAGTTTATAGGCTTTGTAAGGCGCACAAACCGGTGGTCGCTCAATAGCTTCATAATTCGCCATGTCTTCAGCCGTCAACATGCCCGGGTTATCTTCTGCTGATTGCACGGTATCAACAATATCCAGCGCGATCTCACCTTTATAAAAGGCTTTTGAGCCAAGCAGGGCAATGCGGCGAAAGGTCATCGCCAGTTCAGGATTTTTGCGCATCGCACCTTTAGCGATGGGTTTACCTTCAGGGAAAAAATATTCCCAGGCTTCGCCGTAACGTCCCAATGCCGGATTGGTACCACGGGCAATAGAAGCGGCCAGTTTAGGTGAAATTTCAAAACCGGCTTCTGACAACTCAATGGCATCTTCAAACAAGGTGGCCCAAGGCAGTTTGCCGTATTGTTTATGTACTTTTTCCAGCATAGCCAACACACCGGGAACACCCACCGCACGACCACCCGCCAATGCGTCCCACCAATTCATGTTTTCGCCGTTTTCCTGAAACAGTTTTTCATCTGCTGCCATCGGTGCCTTTTCACGGCCATCAAAGCTACTGAGCTTTTTATTTTCATTGTCCCAGTGCAGAGCAAAAGCGCCGCCGCCAATACCACTGGACTC
Source organism: uncultured Thiotrichaceae bacterium (assembly GCA_902727945.1). Taxonomy (GTDB): domain Bacteria; phylum Pseudomonadota; class Gammaproteobacteria; order Thiotrichales; family Thiotrichaceae; genus Thiolinea. The sequence continues at coordinate 692 of CACVAV010000415.1, forward strand.
CGGTTCCACCAGCGTCAACACCATTTGTACTGCGATAGCCGCATCAATCGCACTACCGCCTTGCTCCAGAATACGCAGTCCGGCTTCACTGGCATAAGGGTTGGCTGCAGCGACCATGTATTCTTTGGCTTTCACCAGTGTTTGTTCAATGCGGCCATTGCCAAATTCGGGGTAACGGGCTTCTTTGGCGGCGGCGCTGGTAGTGATGAATAGGGTAAGTGCAATGGCTATTGTTTTAATAGGCAGGGGGTTCATGCTGTTTCTCCGGTGGTGAGTATTCATTTAATGTAACGTAATTTGACTTTGGGAGTACAGGAATGTGACGCGCATCGTTTCCGGCGTTAGAATGTAGGGTCTACATCAACACTACTTACATTTGTCTGGAGACTACAATGCCTGAATACCGTTCCCGTACTTCGACGGCTGGCCGCAATATGGCGGGTGCCCGTGCCTTGTGGCGTGCCACGGGTATGAAAGATGACGATTTCCAAAAGCCGATTATCGCCATCTCTAATTCCTTTACCCAATTTGTGCCGGGTCATGTGCACCTGAAAGACCTGGGCCAGCTGGTGGCACGTGAGATTGAAGCACACGGCGGCGTGGCGAAGGAATTCAATACTATTGCTGTGGATGATGGTATTGCGATGGGTCATGACGGCATGTTGTATTCCCTGCCTTCGCGTGAAGTCATTTCCGATGCAGTCGAGTACATGGTGAATGCACATTGTGCGGATGCACTGGTGTGTATTTCTAACTGCGACAAGATTACGCCCGGCATGCTGAATGCGGCGATGCGTCTGAATATTCCGGTGGTCTTTGTTTCTGGCGGGCCAATGGAGTCCGGTAAGGCAGTTATAAAAGACAAAGTTATCAAGCTGGATCTGGTTGATGCCATGGTGATGGCCGTCACGCCGGGTGAGTCAGACGAAGATGTGCTGGAAGTCGAACGTTCGGCTTGTCCAACCTGTGGTTCATGCTCTGGTATGTTCACTGCAAACTCGATGAATTGCCTGACAGAAGCATTAGGTCTGAGTTTACCGGGTAACGGTTCGTTACTGGCGACCCATGCCGATCGTAAAGAGTTATTCCTGCAAGCCGGACGCACCATTGTTGATTTAGCCAAGCGCTATTACGAGCAGAATGATGAGTCAGTGTTGCCACGCTCGATTGCCAACAAAAGCGCATTTACCAACGCGATGGCCCTTGATGTTGCGATGGGTGGTTCTACCAATACGGTGCTGCATTTATTAGCTGCTGCGCAGGAAGGTGAAGTTGATTTTGATGTTTCTGATATTGATGAACTGAGTCGCAGAGTACCTAATTTGAGTAAAGTCGCCCCGGCCAGCCAGCTTTACCACATGGAAGATGTGCATCGTGCCGGTGGTGTGATGGGTATTCTGGGTGAGCTGGATCGTGCCGGACTGATCGACCGTGAATGTGGCACGGTGCACAGTGAAAATATGGGCGCTGCACTGGATGAGTGGGACATTATGCGAGACCCGAGTGAGGCGGTACGTCAGTTTTATGGTGCTGCACCGGGTAATGTACGCACCACTGAAGCTTTCTCACAGAATAAACGCTGGGAGCTGGATCAGGATCGTGCCGGTGGTTGTTTACGCTCAAAAGAAAATGCTTATTCGCAGGATGGTGGCTTGGCGGTTTTATACGGCAATATTTCGCTGGAAGGCTGTGTGGTGAAAACAGCGGGTGTGGATGAGAGCATTCTGACATTCTCCGGCCCGG
>CACVAV010000416.1 GCA_902727945.1 uncultured Thiotrichaceae bacterium
CCCAGTTTTTCGTACATCACAAAGCTGGCAATGGTAATCGCTGCCGTCGGGAATGAATAGGCCCACCATGACAAGGCAAACTGTAACCTGGCAAAACGGTTGGCCTGACTGAACAGCAGGATGGTCAGAAACAAACCACTGAAATAGAGGAAACGTGCAAATGCATCCAGCTCCCCACCCGTCAGTTTCATGTAGGCAAGAAAACCCACCGCAGGCGGTGCAATCAGGATAAACAGGGTCGGTAATAAACGGGCATCAATCGGCGTATGAAACAGAATACGGTAGAAAATAATGGTCAGCAGCACAACCCAGAACAAGATACCCACACTGAAAAAGAACCATGAAACATCAACAAACCCCAGCGGCATACCCGCCACCGGCACCAGCACATTACCGACTGCCGGAATAAACCAGGCCGGATTAATGTGTTGCACCTGAAAATGTTCGCGGTGCATCCAGGTATTGATGACAAACAAGGTAAGCAACAGGTGCAACCCCGCACCCAGCGTCCACAACACCCGGCTTAAACCGGTGTTGAGTTCCATAAAGGCTACCGCCAGCAATAGCAGACTGATGGAAATGGCCGGAAAAAAGCTCAGCTTGACCGGATGCCCCATCTCTTGTGTGACTGATTCGCGGTACATCAGCACCTTGGCAGCGTAAGCGATGCTGAACGCTCCGAATATAAATGCGGTCAGCCCCGCCAAAAACAGATTAATGCCAAGATCTATATTGAATACATGCTGCGCCTTTTCCCAGGCGATGGTCAGACCGGAAAGGCCCATGACCATGGCGAAAAAAGAAATCGGAAAGAAAGCCAGACGGCTTTTTGCTTGTGTAATCGTATTTTCCATCATTGTCACCTGATTCCGGTGGTGCCGTTAAAGAGATACTCTGTATCTTATTTCCCCTCAACTAAAACACTATGATTTTTCGCAAACATAACAGTTTACCGCTATCTGTAAACACGAAAAATGCCCGCTCAGTGAACGGGCATTGTCATAAAAAGGAAAGTTAGCCGACGGAGTTACAGACTCTTTTTACAGAAGTACCAGTCAGTACACTCATAACCTTCGTCCATACGCGCCTCGGCAGCCTCCATATCAGCGGGCGGTGGCACAATAACCTTATCACCTGGCTGCCAGCCTTCCGGTGTAGCGACCTTATGCTCATCAGAAACTTGCAAAGCAGTCACTAACCGCAGGAATTCATCAATAGAACGGCCATTGGTCATGGGGTAGTAAACCATTGCACGCAAGATACCCTCCGGATCAATGACGAAAGTGGCACGTACTGCAGACGTATCCCCTGCACCAGGATGGATCATGCCGTAAGCGCGGGCAACATCCATGCTCAGGTCTTCAATGATTGGAAACTTTATTTCCACATTAAAGTTCTCCTTGATGTTGCGAATCCAGGCAATGTGGCTGTAATAACTGTCGATGGACAAGCCTAATAACTCACAATTCAAGTCACTGAACGCTTCATGGCGTTGGGCGAAAGCCGTAAACTCAGTCGTACAAACTGGTGTAAAATCAGCCGGGTGAGAAAACAATACCAACCACTTGCCCTTGTAATCTTCCAGTTTTCTTACGCCGTGTGTGGTGCGGGCTTCAAACGCAGGAGCAGGCTCGTTAATACGTGGCATTGCCGGAGTTGCAGTCGTGTTATCCATGGTTCATATCCTTTTAGAATCAATCTATTCAGTAAAATTAAAGCAGGCCATGTGTTGTGTTGTACCTGTCCCGCTTCGTTGATAAGCATATTATTAAATACTTATAAATAAGTAAAACAGAATGATTAGATCGAAATGATCTATTTTTTGTTAATTCGATTTGATTGATAAAATCCAATGCACCGAGCAGCAACTACGGTACTATTGCCCCGCCTCATCAGCTGACAAAACACTGATTTTTGAAAACACTTAGGAGCAAGACCATGCTGAGTAAAATCGCAATTCTGGAAGGCAGTACATTATTGTTATTGCTATTTGTGGCCGTACCCGCCAAACGCTTGTTCGACTACCCCGAAGCGGTGAGCGTACTGGGGCCGATCCACGGAGCCGCTTTCATACTGTATGTTTTAGTGCTGAGCGCTTTTTTAATCAGGAAGCAACTGAATATCACGCAATGGAGCCTCGGCCTTCTCGCAGCATTCCTGCCTTTTGGCAGCTTTCTGTTTGAACGTAAAGTGTTGAAGCCACACCAACTTTGATTTTGTCGGGGAATACCGATGTTCCAGTGATTATGAGCGCGGCGAAGGGAGCGGATATGATGGCAGAATTAAAAAAACCAGGCATGTAAAACATGCCTGGTGAAAGTAACATAAAGGAAGGGCTAAGACCTCTATGCTAATAGGAGTCCTCGTGGACTCAGGGGCTAACAACCAAAAATTCGAAAATGCCGGAGGTAACGATTATTTATAAATTCA
>CACVAV010000417.1 GCA_902727945.1 uncultured Thiotrichaceae bacterium
ATTATCGCGGGCGTGGTGATTATTAATTTATATTCAAAAACTGTGAATTAACGTGAATTAATCTGCATCAGCCTCTTGGCATATGCTCCCAAAGCTGACAACCCTCAGGTTGCAGGTAATTCTGTGCATCGAAGCCCTCAACCCCCAGCACCAGGTCATTGCCCTCTATCATCAGGCAGGCTTCATATAATTGCTCTGCAGTCAGCCCCTCGGCACCGGTAAAATCAGTGAATTCGACCAGCGCCAGCTTAAAGGTCACATTGGTCAGGTTGGTATTCTGAAAGTTGGCCAGACTTAAATTAGCATAATCCAGATTAGCATTTACAAAAGAGGAGCCACTGGCATTACTACCGCTAAAATCCGCCAGTTCAAGATTTGCGCCTTCAAAATTACGGTTAGACACATCTTTATCAGCCCGGTAATCAGGCATAATAATGGTTTTGTCTTCTTCTCCAAATGCCGCAGCAGAAAACGTCAATAACAATAATAAGAAGACTTCAGGGCGGGGTAACCGAAGCAACATAAGACTCTCCACACAGTTTAATCTACCCTTCAGAGTGTAGTACGTCTGCTAACTTTTGCCCTAGTTGCACTGCTTTATCCGCCGCACAACTCGCTTGCCATTCCAGTGGTTTCTCCAGCAGCATCACCACCGTAGATCCCATATTAAAGCGCCCCATCTCTGCCCCTTTCGCGTAGACCTCACCTTCTTCATACTGTTTTACAATGATGTCTTTGCCATTCGGTGGTGTGATCAAACCATCCCAAACCGTTTCAATCGCCGCGACATTAATCGCCCCGACCAATACTAACGCCATCTTGCCGAACTCAGTATCAAACATCGCCACCACACGCTCATTACGTGCAAATAAACGTGGTACCGTTCTGGCAGTATGGCCCGCCACACTGAACAAACGACCCGGCACATAAACCTGTTCCAATAAGGTGCCTGTCACTGGCATGTGAATCCGGTGGTAATCACGCGGTGATAAATAAATCGTCATGAACTGACCATTCATAAACGGCTGAGCGCGCGCATTGTCGCCGCCCAATAATTCCAGTGCGGAGTAATCATGGCCTTTGGCCTGGAAAATTCGTCCCGCTTCGATAGCACCGAATTGACTGATCGCACCATCTACCGGTGAAACCAGCACGGTCTCACCTTCGGCTATCGGTCGCAGTTCGGACTTCAGTGGGCGTGTGAAAAACTCATTAAAGGTAGCATAGCTTTCCGGATCCGGATTCACCGCTTCATCCAGATTTACTTTAAACACACCAGAAAACCACCGGATGGCTTTGGGCACCAGTGGTGAACGAATTCGCGTCAGCTTGAAGATGATTCGCGATAAAAAATGGTGCGGTAAAATATACAGCGGCCAGGACTTGAGGTAATCAGAAATAGTCATGAAGGTCGATTCGATTGGAAAGTTGGTGGCAAATGCTGGATGATACGGCAAATTTTATTCGCTGTAAGTACGCATTGCTAAGTTCCGTGGTTATGCGGCTGATTATGAGGAAACAAGGTTATGCAAAAAGACTGGGCCGAAGAAGTCAAACAAATGCGCACTATCCGCGATTTAATTCGCTGGGGTGCAAGCCGCTTTATGGAAGCGGAGCTTAGTTTTTCACACGGAATGGCTTCTGCGCTGGATGAAGCCGCCTACCTGGTGCTACACACACTACACTTGCCGGTAGATACACCCGATATGTATTTTAATAGCCGCATCACACCAACTGAATGCGAGAAGGTGGGTAACATACTGCTGCGTAGAGTGGAAGAACGTAAACCGGCAGCTTACCTAACCAATGAAGGCTGGTTTGCAGGCTTACCGTTTTATGTCGATGAGCGTGTACTCATTCCCCGTTCACCGCTCGCGGAGTGGGTGGAAAAGCAGTTTTACCCGTGGGCTGAACCATCACAAGTGCATAATATACTCGACTTATGTACCGGCAGCGGTTGCATCGGTATTGCCTGCGCCTATGCATTCACCCATGCCCGGGTTGACCTGAGCGATGTATCAATGGACGCATTGGAAGTAGCTCAAGGCAATATCAAGCGGCATGGCGCACAGAATAATGTACAGGTCGTACACTCCGATCTGTTTGATCAACTGGACGGCAAACGTTATGACATAATCGTCAGCAATCCCCCCTATGTGGATGCTGAAGATCTGGCGGCCATGAGTGCTGAATTTCAGCATGAGCCTGTGCTGGGGCTGGAAGCAGGCCAGAATGGCCTGAGCATTGCACACCGGATTTTACGTGAAGCCCGAAAGCACCTGACGGATCATGGCATCCTGATTGTTGAAGTAGGTAACAGCCAATATGCACTGGAAGCTGCCTACCCACAATTACCGTTTAACTGGCTTGAATTTGAGAATGGTGGTGACGGTGTATTTATGCTGACAGCCGAACAATTAGATCAGAT
>CACVAV010000418.1 GCA_902727945.1 uncultured Thiotrichaceae bacterium
TATAAGTGGCCTGATCAGCGTCCACACCATTTTTACCGGAACCTTCCATAAACAAGCCACGCTGTTTTTCCATTTCCTCCGGCTTTTTCTTGCCCATCGCACGGCGCAGCATATCCGCACCACCCAGCGTAAAACTGGCTAGCACCTGCGCAATCTGCATTACCTGTTCCTGATACAGAATAACGCCGTAAGTCGGCTTCAGAATCGGCTCAAGATCAGGGTGCGGATACTCTACTTTGGCGCGGCCATGTTTACGATTGATAAAGTCATCTACCATGCCGGATTGCAGTGGCCCTGGGCGGTAAAGCGCCACCAATGCGACAATATCCTCAAATACATCCGGCTGCAGGCGCTTAATCAGTTCCTTCATACCCCGCGACTCAAGCTGGAAAATAGCCGTTGTTTTCTGCGCTTTCAACAGTACAAAGGAAGCTTTATCCTCCAAATCAAGCCGGGTAATATCCAGCGGATCTTCACCTTTAAGCGCCCGCTTACGGTTGATGGTTTTCACGGCCCAATCGATAATGGTCAGATTGCGCAAACCAAGGAAGTCAAACTTAACCAGCCCGACCGCCTCCACATCATCTTTGTCATACTGTGAGACCAGACCACTGCCGTCCTCTTCACAATAAACCGGCGTAAAGTCAGTCAGATCGGAAGGTGAAATCAGTACCCCACCTGCATGTTTACCCACATTTTTAGACAGGCCTTCCAGCGACAAAGCCAGATCCAGTAATGACTTAACCTCCTCATCATCGTCATAAAGTGCTTTCAGATCAACCGACTCTGCCAACGCTTTGGTCAGCGTCATGCCCACCTCAAACGGCACCAGTTTAGCAATCCGGTCGACAAAACCATAAGGATGCCCTAACACCCGCCCGACATCACGCACCACCGCCTTCGCAGCCATCGAACCATAAGTAATGATCTGTGAAACCTGATTACGCCCGTAGGTTTCCGCCACATAATCGATCACCTTATCGCGATTATCCATGCAGAAATCAATATCAAAATCAGGCATGGATACCCGCTCAGGGTTCAGAAAGCGCTCAAACAGCAGATCATATTCCAGTGGATCAATGTCAGTGATTTTCAGCGCATACGCCACCAATGAACCGGCACCGGAACCACGACCCGGCCCCACCGGAATATCATTGTCTTTCGCCCACTGAATGAAGTCAGCAACGATCAGGAAATAACCCGGAAAGCCCATGCCATTGATAACGTCCAGCTCAATCTTCAGGCGTTCATCATAGGGTTCACGTCTCTTCTCAAAGTCAGGCGTTCCACGCGGTGTTTTCTCTCCGAACAGAAAATCCAGCCGCTCTTCCAGCCCGTCTTCACTGACCTTACAGAAGTATTCAGCTTCAGTCATACCCTCCGGAATCGGAAACTGCGGCAAGTAATTTTTACCCAGTGTCAGCGACACATTACAACGGCGGGCAATTTCCACGGTATTTGTAATCGCAGAAGGAATGTCAGCGAATAGTCCGGTCATTTCCTCCGGCGTACGTAGGTACTGTTGCTCACTGTAACGCTTGGGGCGACGCTTATCGGCCAACGTAAAACCGTCACGGATGCACACCCGCGCCTCATGCGCATAGAAATCAGCTTCCGAGGTAAATCGCACATCATTGGTCGCCACCACCGGAACCGACTCCGCCAGCGCTATATCAACGGCGGTGTGGAGGTACTCTTCCTCACCCTCACGGCCGGTTCGCTGCAATTCAAGGTAGTAACGATCCGGGAAAACAGTCTTCCATTTCCGTACCCGCTCAGCCGCCATATCCGCATGTCCGGCTAAAATCAATTGTCCGACATCACCATCGCGCCCACCTGATAGCGCGATGACACCCTCACTGAATTCCTCAATCCATTCCGCTTGAACTTTCGGCTCACCCAAAACCTGCCCTTTCAGATAAGCACGCGAGATTAACTTGGTCAGATTCCGGTAGCCCGTATTGTTCTGGCACAATAAAATCAGATGGTACTGGTGCTCATCATCGAGAACAATGACATCCAGACCGAATATCGGCTTCAGCCCCTGCCCCATTGCGGCGCGGTAGAACTTCACCAGCGCAAAAAAGTTATTCAGGTCAGTCATGGCAACCGCAGACATGCCCGCAGCTTCAACCGATTCCATCAACGGCTTAATGCGGATTGTGCTATCGACCAACGAGTATTCAGTGTGTAGACGGAGGTGTACGAAACTCATAAATTAATTTTAATACGTTTACGACTTGGTTAAGCGGGAATGATACCTTATTCTTAGTCAGTATTATTCGATAAAACTAATGACTATGTTCAAATTTCTGCCCGGCCTCATTTTACTGCAAGCGATCACTGTTGGTCTGCTGCTGATTGCACCAGAAAACTTCAGCACACTGAGCTGGCTGGACTGGGCGAAAGTCCTGCTTCCGGTAGCTA
>CACVAV010000419.1 GCA_902727945.1 uncultured Thiotrichaceae bacterium
ATAACATTATCACCCACGCAGGTTTGCCAGTCAGTGACTGAATCCCTGCTGAGTTTTAAGCTGCCGCCTGCGGAAAAAATGGTAATCAGCGAACAGAAAATTCGGGGTGAGCGTATTGTTACTCAGTTGAAATTTGCGCGTCCGGCAGATGATTATCCGGTGCAGGTGGTCTGTGTCTTTGCGGTGGATAAATATGCACAGGAGGAGGCTCAAAATGCCGGGCAGTCATACAGCAAAGTACCGACGCGCATGGCGGTGAATAGCAAGCAGGTCACAGAAGCTGATTTGATCAAGGCTATTGAACAGTCAAACATCACCACCCCCTCAATTGATTAATCTATTCTGCCGAAGGTCGTATGACAGGTGCTGTCATCGCCCGGAAATACGACTTTTGGTATGTATTTAGTCCTTTGATAACTATTATTAGATTGTGAGCGGGTGCAGTCTGGATTAAGTTTGTTTATTATAGCCCTGTGGCTTAGTGCATGTCAGGCAAGTACATGCTTATTTATCTGTATTCAGAATTGCAAAAAAGAGGCTTATTTGGCGCGTATTATACAACTGACTGCACTTTTTTTTGTTACTTTATTCGGCTATTCAATAGTAGCCGACAGTGACTTTGAGTCGTGGAAAACAGAATTCAGGCAATCTGCACTGCGTGTTGGTATTCAGTCTGAAACACTGGATATGACTTTCAGCGGGCTGCTGCCTGATCGCAAAGTGCTGAAGCTGGATGCTCATCAGCCGGAGTTTACCCGACCGATCTGGAAATACCTGGAGAATACGACTTCTGTTGAACGCGTACGGGTAGGGCAGCAGAAGTTGGCAGAGCATGATGAGTTATTAACCCGTATCTCGGCTCATTACGGTGTGGATAAGGCGTATCTGTTGTCTATCTGGGGTATGGAAAGTAGCTTCGGTAAACAAACCGGTCACTATTCTGTGATCCGTTCATTAGCGACGCTGGCTTATGCCGGACGTGAAAGCCGGCGTGAATTCTGGAGTGAACAATTATTAGCGGCTTTGCGGATTGTGCAACGGGGTGATATGAGTGTACGTGATTTACGCGGATCCTGGGCGGGTGCGATTGGCCACACGCAATTTATTCCGACAACATTGGAAGCGTACGCGGTAGATTTTGATGGGGACGGTCGGCGTGACCTGAGACATAGCATCCCTGATGCCTTAGCTTCGACAGCAAACTATCTGGCTAAGTCAGGATGGCAGGAAGGGCAGGAGTGGGGCGAGGAAGTAAAGCTGCCTGACGGTTTTGACTGGAATCTGGCTGATTCTAAAGTGCGCAAGGCAGCGCAGCGCTGGACGGTAGACCATCAGATTCTACCTATCAGTGGCGGTTTACTGGCAGATGGTGAAATGTATCCGGCGTTCGTATTTTTACCGGCGGGCTATCATGGTCCGGTTTTTGTTATGTATGAGAACTTTGACGTTATTCTGAAGTACAACAAATCTAATAGTTACGCGCTGGCCGTTGGTCTGTTGGCTGATGGTTTGCGGGATAAACCGGCGGTTAGTGCGGACTGGCCTTATAACGACATTGCCTTGAGTCATCAGGAAAAGGCGGAGTTACAGTTGTTGCTAAGTGTAGCGGGTTACAACACAGAAGGTGTGGATGGAAAAATCGGCCCTAATACGCAATCTGCGTTAAGACGCTGGCAGTCTGATGTGGGATTCCCACCGGATGGTTATGCCACGGTTGAGTATTTGAAGCTGCTGCGTCAGCAAGTAGAAGTCAAACCAACAATCATTGACTAAATATCAGTCGCATCAATTCGCCTTTTTTCAATCGACGCAAGCACGGTCAGCTTTTCATTTTTGTCCATGATCATCCAGTCACGAATCTCATCAACATTCCGGAAACAGCCATCGCACAGCTGAGTCGCGTCATTTAACCAGCACAACCCGATGCAAGGTGACGGAACCGTGGTATCCGGCAATTTGCGTGCCGTATTCCTGCGTCGCCGTGCCCGGGTGGTGTTGTGCTGGTTATCCATACGAGTTACTTCTTTTTCATTGAGTCAGTAACTTCTTCAATTTTCTCTTTGGCATCTTCTATAAGCTCTTCAGCGTCTTCTTTCAACTCCTGAGCCGTCTCGATGGCCTCTTCCTTTAGTTCCTGAGCTGTTTCAGTTGCTTCCTGTTTGAAATCATCAATATTCTCACTGGCACGCTCGCTGAGATCATCACTGGCAGAAACCTGTTCGGCTGCTGTTGCAGTGTTCATGCCTAGCAATTGGTACAGACCACAGAAACTGAAAACACCTGTTGCGAGGACAATTGCGCCAATTAACATTAATAATTTATACGATAAAAATCCTACAACAATAAGCGCAATGCCTGCTGCGATTCTGATGTTCTTGTCTTTACGGCCAACGTTACGTTGAAAATTCATGGTTTGCTCCTTG
>CACVAV010000420.1 GCA_902727945.1 uncultured Thiotrichaceae bacterium
GCCTCATATTACCTAGAATGATCACTTCTATTTAATGTAGGTTATCTGCATGTTCGAGCAACTAAAAGACTCGATTAATCCGGGCAAGAACCCTGACCTGACACACGCTCATGAGTTTCAGCGTAAGCATTTACCGACGTTGTGGCTTCTGGGTAAGACCGGTGCGGGGAAATCTACATTCATTCAGGTGTTAACAGGACTTTCGTCAATTGAAGTCGGCAATGGCTTTGCGCCCTGCACCAGGACAGCGGAAGCTTATAATTTTCCGCGAGAAAAACCGGTGATGCGCTTTCTGGATACCAGGGGTCTGGGTGAGGCCGATTATGACCCTGAGGCTGATTTAGAAGAGATTGGTAAATTAGGTCATGCTTTAGTGGTAGTCATGAAAGCAGATGAGCCGGAGCAGTCTGCTGTTTTGGCGGCTCTCAGCCGGATCAGGAAGAAAAATAAAATTAGTCACTTACTGCTTATCCATAGCGCCGTGCTGCTGTCTGAAGAGAAAGACCGCAAACGCCAGATTACCTTTAATGAGCATCAGGTAGAAGCCGTTTGGGGCGAAAATTTTAGTGCGGTAGCGGTTGATTTTGAAACAGAAGACGGCTCCGTTTATAACTACGGCGTGCTGGTTGACACACTGGAAGCGATGCTTCCTGTTATTGGCATGATAGTCGATAGCAAAGGCCACACAACGGTTGAGGAAAGGAACTTTGCTACCGTTAAGAATGAAGTGCTTTGGTATGCCGGAAGTGCGTCAGCCAGTGATTTAATTCCTGCCGTGGGCTTGGTCTCTGTTCCCGCTATCCAGGCTAAAATGCTGCACAGCCTGGCGAATCAATACGGGGTTGAATGGGATAATAGCGCTTTCAGGGAATTAATCGGCACACTGGGTAGCAGCTTTGCGTTGCGGTACGGCGTGAAGTTGGGTGTCAGGGAATTGGTTAAATTTATCCCTGTGTACGGACAGACGGTTGGCGCAGTAGCCGCCGCTGCCATGAGCTTTGGTACGACCTATGGCTTGGGCCGGGTGACTTGTTATTATCTCTATTACAAAAGTAAAGGCGAAGCAGTCTCAGAACAAGCCATGCAAGACTTATACAAAGAGGCATTCAAAAAAGGCAAGGCAGCATCCGGTTATGAAAAAAATTAAAGGCCTGTATCGTTTACTGTCTGATTTATCCGGTGGACGCTGGTTGATCGTTGTAATGTCGGCTGTACTGCCCATGCTTATTATGATGGGTTTTGGTGTGGTCTTATCGATTAAATACGGCCACTTATTAGCACTGTCCATTGCCATTACTATCAGTACATTGGTTGTCATCATTCCCTTGTATGTAATGAGTCGGACACCTGATAAAGATAAACCGGAAGGCCAACCACTACCTGACATAGATGAAGATCTTGTAAAAGCTTCCAGCGACTGGTCACAGACAGAACTAGCCATTTGGAATGATTCAAAGGCTCATACGCGGGAGCGGCTGAGAGCAGGTCTCGATTGGGGGAAAATTGATGCAGCAGGATTGGAGGTTCTGGAAATTGTTGCTCAGAAATTCGGTAAAAAGACCCTGGATTTTTCCGTTCCTGAAGGCCTGAAGTTATTTGAAGAAGTGAGCCACCGCTACAAGTTAGTTCTTAAAGAAAACATACCGGGAATTGAGTACATTAAGGTGTCTCATATGAAAGCGGGGTATGAAGCTTATGATAAATACGGAGTGCTGGGCCAACAAGTGGTGACAGCCGCTATTTGGGCTAACCATGCGAAGAATTTATACTTCGACCCGTTAAAAGTAGCCTTTGATGTGGCCAGACAGCAGGCAAGCTCGTCAATGACCAAGGGGTTTGTCGATGATATGCAGCTGAAGGCGAAGGAAACGCTGCTGGATGAAGTGGCTGCCGTCGCAATTGATTTATACAGCGGGCGATTTAGCTTAGAAGATGAGGATCTGCGGGTTGCAAGTACCCCTGTCCCGGATGAGGAACACTTTGCTTCAGTGTTAGAACCCATCCGAATCGTTGTTGTTGGCCAAACGGGTGCTGGAAAGTCTTCAATTATTAATGTATTGAAAGATGAGTTAGCCGCCGAGGTTGACGTTTTACCATCAACACAGGCTTCAACGCTCTACAGCGCCATCATCAATGAAATCGAAGTGAGAATCGTTGATTTACGCGGCTTAGATGGCAAGCCTGACACTGAAAAAGTGATGCTAAATGAGATGACTCAGGCAGATCTGGTGTTATGGGTGTTAAAAGCGAACCAATCCGCTCGTGACCTGGATAAGCAGCTGAATGATAAATTTGGCGTATTCTATGCTGACCCAAAAAATGTCTCTTCCAAAAAACCCTTGGTCATTGCTGTTGTGAATCAAGTGGATAAACTAAAACCTATCACTGAGTGGCAACCACCGTATGATCTGGAGAATCC
>CACVAV010000421.1:0-2577 GCA_902727945.1 uncultured Thiotrichaceae bacterium
TCGACTTTGCCGCGCAGGAAATCCACATCCGTCTTCGACTTCACACCAAAACCTACCGCCAGTGGCAGTTCCGTAGCTGCACGGCAACGTGCTAAATAGGCTTCCAGATCAGCAGAAAAATCAGTACCTTTTCCGGTCACACCCTTGCGTGCCACTGTATAAATAAAGCCACTACTACAGTCATTCAGCTGCTGCATGCGCTGATCTGACGTATTCGGCGTAAAGATATGAATCGGATCAAGCTCATACTTGCGCATCGCCGTCAGGTAATCTGAACCCTCTTCCGGCGGCAAATCCGGCACAATTGCACCCTGAATGCCGATTTCTTTCATCTTCGCCGCGAAATTTTCCACCCCATACTTAAACAGGATGTTGTAATACGTCATGAATAAAAACGGAATATCAAACTGACGGGTAATTTTCTCTGCCATATCCAGGGATTTTTCCACGCTAGCCCCTGAATGCAGCGCCTCAGAATTGGCATGTAAAATAACCGGCCCATCAGCCATTGGCTCAGAAAACGGAATCTGCAACTCCATCAGATCAACACCGGATTCCACCATGGTTTCCACCAGGCGCATAGAGTCATCATACGATGGGTAGCCCAATACAATATGCGTCATCAGTAATAAGTCTTTCTGCTCGCGGCGGGCTTTAATAGTTTGTTCAAGCATTTTGATACTCCTTGGCTTTCGCGATGATAAATTCTTTCCATTTCGGATCATCAATCGCATCCGCCACCGTGAAAATATCTTTATCAGCACGTCCGGATTGATTGATCAGAATAATCTCATCCTGACTCATAGTCGGTGCTTCCTTAAAGGCCTGCGCAAACGCATGTGAAGTTTCTAACGCCGGAATCAAGCCCTCTTTTTTCACCGTCAATTGCATAGCAGCAACCACCTCTTTATCCTCAGCAGCTTCAAAACGCACCCGCCCGGTTTCATGTAAGCCCGCCAGAATCGGTGAAACACCGACATAGTCCAGACCAGCAGAAACGCTGTGCGTTTCCTGCATCTGGCCGTTATCATTTTGCAGGAAGTACGTCTTATAACCCTGCGCTACACCGACGGTAGCATCATCGTAAGCCAATCGTGCCGCATGTTCACCCATGCCTTTACCACGGCCACCCGCTTCCACACCTATCAGTTCGACCTCTTTGTCATCCATAAAACCACTGAACAAACCCATCGCATTAGAACCACCACCGACACAAGCATAAGCCCGATCCGGTAAACGGCCTGTACGATTTAACATTTGCTCGCGTGCTTCGGTACCAATAATCGACTGAAACCAACTGACCATTTCCGGAAACGGGTGCGGCCCGCAGGCAGTTCCCAGCACATAATGCGTATCATCCATATTGCTGACCCAGTCACGAAAGGCCTCGTTAATCGCATCCTTCAACGTGCGGCTGCCATCTTCCACTGGTACTACCGTCGCCCCCATCTGCTCCATCCAGAACACATTCGGACGTTGGCGTTCCACATCAACCGCCCCCATGTAAATAGTGCAGTCAAAACCAAATTTTGCCGCCATAGTCGCCGTCGCTACACCATGCTGGCCTGCACCGGTTTCAGCGATTACACGCTTTTTGCCCATACGCTTAGTCAGCAACCCCTGCCCCATCACATTGTTAGCCTTATGCGCACCAGTGTGGTTCAGGTCTTCACGCTTAATATAAATTTGCGCCCCACCAAAATGCTGAGTGAGATTATCGGCAAAGGTGATCGGTGTAGCACGGCACGAGTAAGTCGACATTAAATCAACGTATTCAGCCCAAAATGCCGGATCAGCTTTTGCTTCCAGATAAGCTGCTTCCAACTCATCAAAAGTCGGAACCAGAATTTCAGGGATGAAAGCACCCCCGAACTGATTGAAATAGCCTCTGTTTTTCATAGTGATTATCCCGCCAGGTTAGTCATTTCAGACCCTGGCCATAAGCGTTTGAGAAAAATGGAACCGGTCTGTCCGGCAATAAATATCGCAATAAATAGCTGCCTGGTGATCACCAAAGTGCAGGGTACGACTGACATGCAGCAAGGGTGAACGGGCGCTGCTTTTCAACGTAGCAGCAATAGCTTTGTCCGGGTAGATAATATTAAAAGTCTGATCCGCAGCGGAAGCTTCAAGAAAATAAACTTCCCGCACCACCTGTGCCAAAGAACTCCCAGCCAGCACATGCTGATCAATATTATGAAACACATCAGCATCCAGATAAATATCCTCCAGCAATACCGGCTTATTATCAACCGAACTCAGGCGCTGCAAATGGTAAGCAGCACGTTCATTAAATACAGGTGGACTGAACTCATGATCAGCCAGTAACAACACCGGCTTAAGTAAAACCATCTCAACCGACTGCTGACTCTGATCAAAAGCGGCACTGGTGCCTGCCAGCGAAAACAAATCGATTTGTTTGACTGCGGGCTGGACAAACGTGCCGGAACCCCGTTTGCGTAATAACACACCTTCCCTGACTAATAAATCAGTTGCCTGCCTGACCGTAGGTCGGCCAATGATATATTTTTTAGCCAGTTCAGTTTCAGAAGGGATTTTTTCATTCACCTGATACAC
>CACVAV010000421.1:2677-12185 GCA_902727945.1 uncultured Thiotrichaceae bacterium
CGTTGACTCACCAGCTCCTTAACCGAACGAAGCTCACCATTCAAATGCTGGATATGTAGCGTTAATTCCTGAATTTTTTCATCACGGCGACGGATGTTAGCCTCTTTTGCAGTGATAGTCTGATCACGCTCATGAATCGTCGCATCACGTTGACGCAGCGTTTCATCACGTTGCTTCAACTCAGTTTCGCGCACCGCCATTTGCTGATCACGGGCAGTAATGTGCTTATCACGCTCAACAACAATCACATCCCGTTTAGCAATGCTTTCATCACGCTCCTGCACGATAGCTTCATGGCGTTGCAGGTCTTTATTACGCTGACTCAGCTGCGCATCGCGCTCGGCAATTTTCTGATCACGCTCGGATACCGTGCCCTCACGCACACCCAGCAATTCATCACGATCCTGAATGGTCTGATCACGAATCTGCAACTGCACATCACGCTCAGCAATGCTCTGATCACGCATGTGCACATCAAGTTCAACATTACGTAACTGCTCATCGCGCTGAGTGATTTCTTTATCACGGTCGCTTAAGCGCTGCTCACGGGTATTAAGGTTTTCCAGCAACTTATTGATCTGCGCATCGCGCTCATTCAGACTGGCATCCCGTACTTTCAGCGTGGCATCACGGATACCTATGTGCTGGTCACGGGTTTTGATACTGGCATCACGAATGCCCAACTCTTCATCGCGCTGACCAAGGCTTTTGTCACGACTGCCAATCGACTCATCACGCAACTGAACCTGATCACTCAAGTTCAGAATTTGTTTATCCCGGCCCTTGATTTGCGTGTCGCGCTCACTCAGCGTGTCATCACGCCCCTTGAGCTGAGAATCCCGCAACTGGAGCTGCTTATCACGCTCACGTAATTGCAGGTCTTGTGCAGTCACACGCTGATCACGCTCATGAATCGACTGATCACGCTCCCGTACAGTGACATCACGCTGCTTGATTAGCGCATCCCGTTCCGTAATCTGGCCATCGCGTTCAGCCAGCACCTGATCACGGTTATCAATGGATGAGGTAGATTTTTTAATCTGCTCATCACGCAGGGTCAACTGACGATCGCGGGTCGTAATCTGCAGATCACGATCCTGCAGTAAATCTTCAAGATTCTCCAGCGACTCCAGATACTTGTAACTTTGTTGGTCACGACTCTGAATGGCCTGATCACGCTCAAGAATCAAACGGTCACGTTCGGCGATACTCGCATCACGATCTTTAAGCTGCTTATCACGTTCGTAAACTGCCAGATCACGCGCTTCTAATTGTTTTTGTTGGGTGACAAGATTTTGATCACGCTCAGAAATCAGCCTGCTTTTTTCTTTCAGCAATACTTCGCGGGCATGAATATCAGCATCACGCGCTTTCACGGCACTATTCAACTGCGCCATGTGCTTTTGTATTTCCTCAACCTTTGAATCACGATCAGCAACATGGCGGTCACGCTCAGCAATATGCTGATCGCGCTTGGCCAATTGGTGATCCCGTTCTTTCAGCAGCTTTTCCTGCTCCAGCGTTTGGCGGGTACGCTCTTTCAATAGGTGATCACGATCCAGCAGTAACTGATCTTTTTTCTGCAAGGACTCATCACGCCCTTGTATTTGCTTGTCTTTATTCTGAATAGCCTGATCGATACGCAACAAAGTACGGTCTTTGTCTTCCATCTGGCGGTCACGTTGCTGGATCAGGGTTTCTTTCTCCTGCAACTGCTTTTCATAAGTCACCAGGCGATTTTCTACCTGCTGAATACGCGCATCTTTTTGATGAGCCACCTCATTATGCTGCCGCATGACATCATCTTTTTTACTGACGAACTCAGACTGCTTCAGTAAAATGGTGTCCCGGGCCGCGAGGTCTTTAGCCAGCTTATTCAGCAACTCATCTTTTTCTGCCAGCTGCTTACCCAGTTTTTCCAGGCGCGCGTCGCGCTCATCAATTCGCGCATCACGAATACGAACGTGGCCATCTTTTTCCAGCAAAGCACCCGAAACCCCCTTCAGGTGATCATCGCGTTCTGACAGACGCTGCTGCAACGCCTGAAAAATATTTTTAAGCGCCTGCTTATCATTCCCCGTCAGATAAACATTGGAATCCAGTTTCCTGAACAACTCATTCCGGGTTTCTTCCATGTTCATAAATGCCGTCCTATAATATGACAAGGCTTAACTGAGCAGCCTTTTTAACTAAATTCCGCACGGGAATAGTTGAATTCTGGCACAGAAATTAAATTTCTGCCAAGTTTCTGCCGTGCCCAACCCCAACAGCACGATTTTCCGTGCGTTTTAGCCGCTTGTGTCTGAACAATCCGCTAACCACCATGAAAAGAATTCACCCTCAAGTGTGAAAGCCGATGACTTTCACAGTAAAGCCTGATTAATTTGTGCAATAACAGCTAACGGATCGTCTGACTGCGTGACGGGCCTGCCCACCACTACATAATCCACACCCACAGCGTTAGCCGCTTCCGGCGTCATGACTCTTGATTGATCACCCTGTTGACTACCTTCAGGGCGAATACCCGGTGTAACCAGCAGAAAGTCATTACCCAGTGTCTCGCGTAACATGCGGGCTTCCTGCGCAGAACAGACCACACCATCCAACCCTGACTCACGGGTGAGTTTTGCCAAATGTTTCACCTGATCGTCCGGGCTATCAGCCATCACACCAGTTTGATGTAACTGCTCAGCATCCATTGACGTCAGCACCGTTACCGCGATCAGGTACGGTGGATTCTCAAGACCACTCAGTGATTCACGGGCAAAACGCATCATCTTATCACCACCGGCAGCATGCACATTGATCATCCACACCCCCAGTTTTGCAGCAGCACGACAAGCACCGGCAACCGTATTCGGTATATCATGGAATTTCAGATCCAGAAACACATCAAACCCCAGATCCACCAGTGACCTGACAAAATCCGGCCCACCCGCAACAAACAGTTCAAAGCCTACTTTCAACTTACAATCAGCAGGCGACAACAACGCCACAAAGCTGAGTGCCCGTTCAGTATCAGGAAAATCAAGCGCGACAATCAGTCTGCTGGACATAGTTCACCTCATGTATTCTGGATTGTGTCCCAATGATGGCATGCAGGGCAACGCCACAGGTAATCGTTCATTTTATAACCACACTGCACACATTGAAAGTGCGCATCACCTTTAGATAAGCGCTCCAGGGCTGCTTGTATTGTAGGTAATATCCGGGCATCTGTAGCACTATTTTCTGTCGCGTCAGTAGTGACAAGACTCTGGTCAGCCAGAATAGCGACGGAACGGGTAATGGTCTGCAGTGATAACGGATCATTCCTGAGGTGAGACTCAATTAATGCACAAACAGCCTGCTCATTACCGGTACTGCATGCAATGCTGAGTAAGGCCGGAAACAACCGCACATTATTACTCTCCAGATATTCATCGTGCACAAATTGATACAACTGCTTCAATTCAGCATCAGCGGTGAATACCTTTAGTAACTCATCAATCAACATACCCAATAAACGCTGATCTTTTTTAATCGCCTGCTGATAAAAGCTTAATGCCTGTTTCCGGTCATTGCGTGCCAACGCCAGCCGGGCCTGTAAAACTTTGACTCTTGCTGACTCCGGATATGCAGCCAGCGCACTCTTCAGACTTTCATCAGCCTGATACAACTCACTACCCCGCAAATGCTCTTCAGCCTGCTCACAATAATAGTGTGCAATGAAACGGTTTTTATCATTCGGGAACGATGTGGCGCGCTGGCTTAGTGCAATCGCTTTATCCCAATCCTGCAACTGCTCATAGATGTGCCGAAGCGGGTCAGACACACCGGCATTATCAGGGTATTTATCGATCACCTCACGAAAGACACTTTCGGCACGATCCAGCAAACCGGCAGCAAAAAAATCCTCGCCCAACGCCAGCATAGCGGCTTGACGTTGCTCACGGCTCAGATCGGGTCTGGCCACCAGGTGTTGGTGTACACGCAAGGCACGGTTCACTTCACCACGGTTACGGAACATATTACCTAAAGAAAGGAACGTATCGGCTATCTGTGCGTCTATGGCCGGTGATTCAAGAAATATATCCAAAGCCTTATCAGGCTCTTCATTCAGTAAAAAATTAATACCGCGCACAAAGTGAGGTGATGCAGCTGAATCGGTGCGCGGTATCTGGTCTTTTTTCTGTTTTTTCCGGGCAGCCTTCCAACCCGAATAAAATGCCAGTGGTAAGAGTAAAAAGAGAATTTCCTGCATAATGGCATTTTATCTGTGTGGGGTTAATCCTGAATCGCGTATTGTTCACGTGATGCATTAACACGTTCGCGTAACTCTTTTCCCGGCTTGAAATGAGGCACAAATTTAGGGGGTAAGTTTACCTGATCGCCGGTTTTCGGGTTACGGCCTTTTCTGGCCGTACGATGATGCAGTGAAAAACTACCAAAACCCCTTACTTCAATCCTGCCACCGCCGGATAAAACGCCGCTCATATTTTCAAGCAACATTTTTACTGATAATTCAACATCCTTACTACTCAGGTGACTTTGTTTTCGTGTCAAAATATCAATAATTTCAGATTTAGTCATCCGTTATACACTCCTGTAAACGTCAAAAAAAACTTTCATAAATACGCAGGCAAAATTTGCTGGGTGCACTTGCATGCTGCTTACTATTGGATGTAAAAAATACTCATGAAAAAGCGGATAAAATACCTGATCTTATCCGCTTCGGAGAACAAGCCATCCTTGGCTATTTTATCCTTTTAAGAAAAATGAATTAAGTGGAATTACTCACTCATTTGCTCTTTAAAGATGTCTCCCAGAGAAGTAGAAGCACCACCGGAATTACTGCTGTATTCCTTCATTACACGTGCATCATCTTCATTTTCTTTAGCCTTGATTGACAGGTTAATTGCACGGGTCTTACGGTCAACACCCATGAATTTAGCATCAATCTTATCGCCTTCTTTCAGCTGAGTACGGGCATCTTCTACACGCTCACGAGACAGCTCGGATGCACGTAAAATACCTTCAATGCCTTCACCCAGGTCAATTCGGGCTGACTTAGCCGTTACTTCAACCACCGTGCCTTCTACCACACTGCCTTTGCTGTGTGCCGCTACGAAGTTGGAGAACGGGTCTTGTTCCAGCTGTTTGATACCCAAAGAAATACGCTCACGATCAGGGTCAACCGCCAATACAACGGCTTCAACCTCATCACCTTTCTTAAAGTTGCGTACGGCTTCTTCGCCCGGTGCATTCCAGGAAATATCAGACAGATGAACCAGACCATCAATACCACCGTCAAGACCGATAAAGATACCGAAATCAGTAATAGACTTGATTTTGCCGGATACTTTGTCGTTCTTGTTGTGACCGCCTGCGAACTCATCCCAAGGATTAGCCTGACACTGTTTCATACCCAAAGAGATACGACGACGATCAGCATCAATATCCAGAATCATGACTTCAACTTCATCACCTAAAGTCACCACTTTTGCCGGATTAACGTTCTTGTTAGTCCAGTCCATCTCAGATACGTGTACCAAACCTTCTACGCCATCTTCGATTTCCACGAAACAACCGTAGTCAGTCAGGTTGCTCACCTTACCGAACAGACGGGTTTCACGTGGGTAACGACGTACCAGATCCTGCCATGGATCTTCACCCAATTGCTTCAGACCCAGTGATACACGGTTTTTATCCTTGTCGAATTTCAGAACCTTAACGTCGATTTCGTCACCGATATTAACGACTTCTGAAGGATGCTTAACACGCTTCCAGGCCATATCAGTGATGTGCAACAAACCATCAATACCACCCAGATCCAGGAACGCACCATAATCAGTCAGGTTCTTAACAACACCCTTAACTGTCTGGCCTTCCTGAAGGTTGTCAAGCAGTGCTTCACGCTCAGCGCTATACTCTTCTTCAACCACCGCACGGCGGGAAACAACAACGTTGTTACGTTTCTGGTCAAGCTTGATCAGTTTGAATTCCAGCTCTTTGCCTTCTAAATAAGCTGTATCACGTACCGGACGCACATCAACTAAAGAACCTGGCAGGAACGCACGAATGTCGCTCAGCTCAACGGTGAAACCACCTTTAACTTTACCAGTGATAATACCAGTAACGATTTCGTCATTATTGAAGGCTTCATCCAGTACTTCCCATGCACGCATGCGACGCGCTTTTTCGCGGGAAAGACGGGTCTCACCAAAACCATCTTCAACGGTATCCAGAGCTACTTCGACCAAATCACCGATCTGTACTGTGATTTCGCCTTTTTCGTTTTTGAACTGTTCTGCCGGAATGACACCCTCTGATTTCAAGCCTGCGCTGACGATAACAAAGTCAGAGCGAACATCAATAACGGATGCATTAACCAGTGAACCTGGCTTCATTTGAGTATAGGAAAGACTCTCTTCAAACAGTTCTGCAAAACTTTCGGACATGAATAAAATTACCTGTAGATAAACTAATGATCGTCAATTACATCCGGTAATGACGGGCAAAAAATAAAAAGCCCGGACAATCCATGTCTGGGCTTATAACGTTCGTTTTCGCGCGTGAAACTTACAAGAAACTACTGATCATTTCCAGTACTTCCTGAGGTGTCATACGACTGCTGTCAATAGTGATAGCATCATCAGCCGCTCGCAATGGTGCTACGGCCCGACCGGCGTCCCGTTCATCACGGGCAGCGATCTCGTCAATAAGGGTGGCAAGATTAGCACTAATTCCCTGCTCACTCAACTGCTTAAAGCGCCTTTCGCCTCTGATTTCAGGGCTGGCAGTCAGGAATATTTTCAGTTTTGCATCAGGAAACACTACTGTTCCCATATCCCGCCCGTCAGCCACCAGGCCCGGCGAAGCGGCAAAAGCCCGCTGACGTTCTAATAAAGCTGCCCTAACCACTGAAATAGCAGCAATTTTTGAAGTCATACCGGCACACTCAGGCGTACGGATAGCCAGACTGACATCCTCACCGCAGGCAATAACCTTGCCATCAATAAAACAGACATCCATCTTATTAAGCGTATCGATAATAGCCTGCGAATCATTCAAGGCAACACACTGTTTCATGGTTTCCAGCGCAGCCGCACGGTAGATCGCACCACTATCCAGCAGGTGCCAGCCCAGCCTTTTAGCCAACAGACCTGCAATCGTGCCCTTCCCTGCACCCGCCGGGCCGTCGATCGTAATTACCGGCACATAGTTACTCATGCATTCCTAATCCTGTGTCATAAAATCGATAAAACCGGTCAACACTTAAAAACCACTTCACCCGGCATCCAGCTGGGCCACATAACGGTCACGCGCTTGTTTGGAACTTTCCATGCGCTGCAGTAAGTCGTCACCTTTCTGTTGCTGAATCAACGCTGCAAACTCACCCAGATTCGTCTGCATCGCAGCAATCATCTCCAGAATCGCCGCACTATTATGTAAACAAATATCCCGCCACATCACCGGATCACTGGAAGCAATACGCGTAAAATCTTTAAAGCCACCGGCTGCATAACGCAAAATATCTTCCCGCTGCGGCATACTTAGCAAAGTGTCAACCAACGAAAATGCCAGCACATGCGGCAGATGACTGGTAGCCGCCAGTACCTCATCATGCAGCACCATCGGCATCTGCTCGACCACTGCGCCGGTCGCCTGCCACATCGCATCCACTTTACTGACAGCATCTGCTGCCGTACTTTCCAATGGTGTCAGAATAATCCGGCGCCCGCGATACAAATCACCTATGGCAGCTTCAACACCGCTGCGCTCCCGCCCCGCTATCGGATGCCCCGGCACGAAACGCGCTAACGCTTCATCACCCAGCACGGCCTGCGCCGCTTCAACAATCGCTGTTTTAGCACTACCACCATCCGTTAATACCGCACCAGGCTCCAGTGCAGGCATAATTTGTTCCAGAACAATACGCATCGCCCCAATCGGTACCGCCAGAAAGATCATGTCAGCACCCTTCACAGCGTCTGAAGGATCTAGTGTAAAGTCATCAATCACCCCCAGGTCAACCGCCCGCTGTAAATTCTCAGCACTACGGCTGCAACCGACAATACGCTCACAATAACCTGCATTGCGTAATGCTATCGCCAGCGAACCACCAATCAGGCCGACGCCGAATATAACCAGTTTTTTAATCACCCGAAACAGCACCCATCAGACATTGTAGTCGGCCATTCTTCCATATCCCAACTGAGTTTGCCAGCACCGGATAAGTCATTCATGCCATAGTCGTTGCGCAAACATCGTACCAATGCGCAAATGCCGGGTTACGTGATTTTTGCGCTTCAATAATTCCCATGCCCCGCGACGAATGCAGCACACCAAACACACTGGTGTCCACCTGGTCAGCCTGTTCACCACCAAAAAATGCTTTTCCGGCCAGGCCTTCAGTCACCCAACGATCAATAGCCGCACTAAATTCCTGCTCAACATCCACAATATTATTTTTAGCTTTCATCTTGCGGGCCACTTTAGGCATCATTACCGACCCGCCCAAGCGTACAAAGAAGCCTTTGATACCACTGATTTGCTCACGGTTCATCACCACTGCGAAATTCTTAAATGAGGTACTGAAATTCGGGTGAATCAGGGGTGGCAAATATTGCACCAGGGTTTTATCAACCCATGTCATCCACTCACCTGAACCTTCGCTCACTGATAACCGACCATAATCCTGGTTCAGGTAGTCAACAATGGCCGCAGACTCCACAATGATTTCATCATCATCACGCAACACCGGTACTTTTTTATGATCCGTAAAATCCAGCTCTTTCATGCCGAAAGGCGCTACCTCAACGGTGTCATACTCTATTCCGGTATGATTCATGAACGCCCGAACTTTCCCGCAAAAAGGGCATGATTGGAATTGATAAAGGGTCAACATAGAGAAACCTCAGATTTTTTGTGCAAAAAGGGGCATATAAGATGGTTTGCCACTATAAGTGTTTTGACTAAAGATTTAAAATACCTTGTAAGTGCCTGTCCGGGTATACAGGCAAAAAAATACGCTATAAGTGCGCATACAAACATTTGTCATGCTATTTATCAGCAATTTTAAATTTTCAGGGGGCTACATGGAACACGAAACAGGGCTATTGCAAGGCATTCTATTATTATTGGTAATGTCTGTTGCCGCTGTGGGCGCCTTCCGTTTATTCAAGCTTCCCCCCATCCTTGGCTACCTGTTGGTGGGTGCACTGACCGGCGAATATGCTTTAGGCTGGTTACCGGCCAGTCATGCCATTGAATTTATGGGTGAAGTAGGCGTTGTGTTCCTGCTATTTGCTATCGGGCTGGAATTTTCGGTCAAACAATTTGTAGCCATGAAAACCACTGTCCTCGGACTGGGTGGTTTACAGGTTATTTTGTCTACCCTTGCCGGCTTTGGCATTCTTTATTTTTTCGGCATGGACTGGCAGGGAGCCATTATTGCAGGTGGTGCACTCGCTTTATCGTCCACTGCGATCGTCGTTAAACAGCTGTCTGATCAGGGCGAAATGCG
>CACVAV010000422.1 GCA_902727945.1 uncultured Thiotrichaceae bacterium
TGCGTGGCGGTATTTTCATGTACCCGACTGATGAGAAACTCCGCGCCAGTGGTAAAGAAGGCAAACTGCGCCTGTTGTACGAGGCCAGCCCGATGAGTATGCTTATTGAGCAAGCGGGCGGTGCATCAACCACCGGACGTGAGCGCATTATGGACATTCAGCCCTCAGAATTACACCAGCGTGTACCTGTTGTTCTCGGCTCAAAAAATGAAGTGGAACGACTCACCGCCTACCACGCTGAATGAGCGGCCAAGCTCTAAAAATGCAGACTTAAATACCCCTTTTCGATCGGTATATTGAGAAAGGGGTATGGAAATTTCTATTTGGTATGATTTTTCCTGATGAATTGCCGTATTATTCCCTATCCCCTTGTACCGATAGCAGGAAGACTAATGGCTGATGAATTGACCCAGGCGGCACTGGATTACCACCGCTACCCGACTCCGGGTAAACTTGAAGTGAATCCCACCACCAATATGGTGAACCAACGGGATCTCGCACTGGCCTACTCCCCCGGTGTGGCGGCAGCCAGTATGGCGATTGCTGACGACCCTTCGACAGCAGCACTCTATACCACCCGCGCCAACCTGGTGGCTGTTATTACTAACGGCACAGCAGTGCTCGGCCTGGGCAACATTGGCCCGCTGGCTTCTAAGCCGGTCATGGAAGGTAAGGCTGTTTTATTCAAAAAGTTCGCCGGGGTGAATTCCTTTGATATCGAAGTGGATACCACTGATGTAGATCGCTTTGTTGATGCCGTCAGCCTGCTGGAACCTACTTTTGGTGGTATCAACCTGGAAGACATTAAAGCACCGGAATGTTTTGAGATTGAAAAACGCCTGAAGGAAATCATGAATATTCCGGTATTTCATGATGATCAACACGGCACCGCGATTTGTGTTGCTGCTGCTATCCGCAATGGTTTACGGGTTGCTAATAAAAATATCGAAGAGGTAAAACTGGTCTGTTCCGGTGCCGGGGCCGCTGCTATCGCCTGTATGAACCTGCTACAGGAAATGGGCCTTAAAAAAGAAAATATTGTCGTCAACGACCGCTTTGGCATTATCTATGAAGGCCGTGTTGACGAAATGAACCCCTATAATTCAGCGTATGCGGTTAATACTGATGCGCGTACACTGGATGACGTCATGGAAGGAGCTGATATATTTCTGGGCTTATCTGCCCCGCGCATTCTCAGTCAGGATAACGTCAAAAAAATGGCGGAAAACCCGATGATTCTGGCACTGGCCAATCCCGAACCGGAAATTCGCCCGGATCTGGTCATGGAAGTCAGGCCGGATGCCATTGTGGCCACCGGTCGTACTGACTTTCCGAATCAGGTGAACAATGTATTGTGCTTCCCGTTCTTATTTCGTGGTGCATTAGATGTCGGCGCAACTGAAATCAATGAAGCCATGAAAGTAGCAGCAGTAGAAGCCATAGCTGACCTGGCTACCCGCGAAGCATCCGATCAGGTGGTCTCTGCCTACGGCGGCAAAGCATTCAGTTTCGGGCGTGAATACCTGATTCCCAAACCGTTTGACCCGCGCCTGATGACCATTATACCTTCCAGAGTCGCTCAGGCAGCGATGGATTCCGGTGTCGCCACCCGCCCGATTGAAGACTTTGAAGAATACCAGCGTCAGTTAGAAACCTTTGTTATACGTTCCGGCATGACAATGAAACCGTTGTATGAACGCGCCCGTAATACACCGCAGCGTATTGTATTTGCCGAGGGCGAATCACGTCGGGTCATTAATGCGATACAAATTCTGGTGGATGATGGTATCTGTCGTCCGGTCTTACTGGGTCGCCCTGAGAAAATTCAGCACATCATTGACCAATACGGCCTGCGCCTGAGTCCGGGTGAAAATATTGATGTCATCGATCCGTTTAACCACCCTGATTACCAGGCATGTGTTGATGAGTATTACGCACTCACTTGCCGTAAAGGGGTGACTCCGGCTTACGCAAAACGCATGATTAACTCTACGCCAACGGCACTGGCAGCTATGCTGGTGCGATTAGGTAAAGCGGATGCCATGCTGTCAGGGGTCGAGGGAAACTACACCTCTCACCTGCGCGATGTGCGTATGCTGATCGGTGTCAGGGAAGGTGTCAGTGATCTGACATCAGTGATCATGCTCATCCTGAAAAAGGGCACCTACTTCCTCACGGATACGCATGTCAACGATAATCCGGATGCCCGACAGATTGCGGATAATACCGTAATGGTTTCAAACCTGATGAAAGCCATTGGCATTGAGCCAAAAGCAGCGTTACTGTCTGATTCTAATTTTGGCAGCCGGGATAACGTGGAATCCCAAAAGATGCAGCAGGCCTTAGCGCTATTGCATACAGAGCACCCGGACATTGTTGTTGATGGTGAGATGCATGCAGATGCCGC
>CACVAV010000423.1 GCA_902727945.1 uncultured Thiotrichaceae bacterium
CAGCTTGAGCGTTACCTGAAGAGTCACTTCATTACCATGACGAGCTATAATTCTGGCCACTGAGACTTTCCTGCTTAAGGTGAAAAGCTGGAGTTTACCTTAATTTTGACATCATTTTAAATCAGCAACCGGGCAGATACTGTTAATGAACCTATTTGGCGTGTGTGCATAGTTGCGTCCTGTTGTTTTGAGGGCATAAAAAAGAGCATTTTACCGCGTTTATACCCATGGTGGTGGGGAAAGTGCCATGCTGAATGTACTGAAGTGGTAGCAGGCTTTGTAACATTTCTCAGGAAAAATATGAGTAATTTTTAGACAAATCTGCATAAATTAGCTCATATAACAAATTATTCTTCATTTATAGCCTGATGTAACGCTGAGTTTACTCGTATTGGCTGCTGTTGTGATATGGTGGTCGTTTGCGGGAAGATCTTCCTGAATAAAAACCCCCAATGGAATTTTGCGAGATAACTTATGAAATTGAGAAAAGGTACGAGAATTCTTCACCCAAAAAAACCCGAATGGGGCATGGGAGAAATACTTCAGATCAGCAACAACGAAGAAGTTCGTGTATTTTTTGTTAACGAAGGAGAAAAGAAAATTCTCCTTAAGTATGTTGAGCTGGAAAAAATTCCCGCTGAAGAAGCCGCGCACCCGATGCTCGACAACCTGAGGGACTCTCCGGAATTAAATGATACAAAGTACCTGAGCCTCCCGAAAGCTATCGACCACTTTCTGACGCAGTTCCCTGAAGGTTTCCACGGCGACAAGTTTATGGATACTGAACGGAAAACTAAGATGGAAGCCCACCTGCTCGGCACCGAATTGTTGGGGAAAGAAAGACTGGCTGACCTGCTTGAAGCCGGTGAGTATTGGCAAATATGTGAGTACGCCAGGAAAGTCATCAACAAGACGACGCTGATCTTCCCGACTGAAAAAGCAGCGTTAAAGAACGCACTGGAAAATGAAGCCACTCAGGAAGCATTTGCTAAGAGCCTGAATGAACTGTTGTACAGTGAAGAGCCGATCAAAGAACGGTTTATGGACTTCGCCCGGCATCTGGAAAGAATTAATGCTGCGAAGTGGACGCTGGCCACCTACTTCCTGTTCATTATGTTCCCTGAACAGTACATCTTCGTGAAGCCGACGATGAGCCAGAACTCGGCGAATGTCAGTCGTTTCGACCTGCATTTCAAGACTAAGCTGAACTGGCAAACTTATGAAGCTGCGTTGAAGTACGCGATGTACTTAAGACGCGCACTGGATAAAGATCATGGCCCAAGGGACATGATGGATATTCAGTCATTTATGTGGTCGATTGCGAAGTAACGCTTAGCTACAGACAGCATAGTACGCTTGGTTAATCCATCAGAGGTTAACCAAGCTATCAAATCGTTCCATTTCAATGCTTGTCCGCTATCAGCTCAAACACATCCTCCGATTGCAGGACATGGCAGTAAATCATATTGATGATTCTAAGTTCCTGTTCATGCAACTCATCCGTCGCCGCTGCGCAACAATCTTCAACCACGACCACTTCAAAACTTTCATCAGCCAGCGAGCGCACCGTTGAACTGACGCACTGATCCGTGAAAATACCGGCCACCACTACGGATTTGATGCCCATATTGTGCAATATCAGACGTAGATTGGTGCCGGTCAGTGCACTATCGGTGGTTTTCAGGACGGTTATCTCATCACCTTGTGGTTCCAGCTCCGGGACAATCTGACTATCTACCCGGTCTTTGGGTAATAGCAGGTAGTTGAAGCCTGGTTTTTTCTGGCTCAATGAACGATCCCGACCGTCATCTTTCAGGCAGGCAATGCGGGCGAAGATGACTTCGATGCCTGCTTTGCGGGAAGCTTCAATCAGTTCGGCAGTTTTGGGGATGACCTGTTGATTCATGCGTTGGAAGAAGGGTTGCCAGCGTTGACACTCGGTTTCGTCTTCCGGTTCTTCAAGGTAAGTGTTTTGGATGTCGATGACCAGTAGCGCGGTTTGGGCGACGGGCAAGGTGATGTCTTCAGGTTCCGGGGCATTTTCGTAATAGAAGGAACGGTAGGCGGTTTTCCAGTTGCTCATGGTGGGTCTCTGTTGCTGTTGGTGGGTTATACACTGCCATAGAGTTTGGGTGATGTCATACCTATTTGCAGGAGTCTGGTAGCTATGATCTGGCAATAGCAGCTCCGGTGGCCTCAGTGCCTATTGCATTCATCGCTTCCTGAATCCGTTCTTCTACTTCAAGCAAGGCTTCCATACATTAACTCCATTGACTTTATGCGCATAAGAACAAATAAAGTCAATAGGGACAGAGATTTCCTTCCACTAAACCATTTCAGATATACTCACCACTTTTCACAAAGCCGATCCAGCCAT
>CACVAV010000424.1 GCA_902727945.1 uncultured Thiotrichaceae bacterium
GCATTATGACCATAATCCAGAATGACGCGGAAAGCATGCTCATCGAACACATTCATCCGTCCCGGTGCCTGGAAGAAACTGGTATCAAAAGTACGCAGGCCATGACGGATTTCGTCCAGCGTTTTACCCAGACTAAACGCCATCGCCGCCGCAAACATGGCGTTCTGAACATTATGCGTTGCCTTGCCTTCCAGCGTCGCCGGAATCAGGTGTGTCCATAACAACGGAATATGCGCGCCCTTGTCATAAATGGTGATCATCTCACCGTTGATGCCGGACTCCAGCACCACTGCCCGCCCACCGGAACGGATATGCTCACGCACCAGACCATGCTGAATATTCAGCGTGACATAACATATATGCTTAGCGCGGGTGTGACTGGCCATTTTAAGGCACAAGGCATCATCAGCATTCAGTACCGCCGTATCATTGGCCACTTCCACGACAATACGTTTAATCTCAGCCAATTCTTCCAGCGTATTAATACCACGCAAACCGAGGTGATCACTCTGTACATTTAAAATCGCTGACACATCCGTTTCGTGATAACCCAGACCTGAACGCGCAATACCACCCCGTGCCGTCTCCATCACCGCACAATCCACCGCAGGATCACGCAACACAATCTGAGCAGAAGCCGGGCCGGTCATGTCGCCTTTTACCGATAATTTACCATCGATATAAACCCCGTCAGTTGAGGTCATGCCGACCACGTGACCGGACGACTTCAGAATATTAGCCAACATCCGCGAGGTCGTCGTTTTACCATTGGTTCCGGTAATCGCTGCGATCGGAATCCGGCTCGGTGTGCCGGGTGGGAATAACATATCGATGACTTTGCCGGACACATCACGCGACTGACCTTCACTCGGCGCAACATGCATGCGGAAACCCGGCGCGGCATTCACTTCGACAATACCACCGCCCACATCCTTGTACGACTGGGTTATATCCGCCGTCAGAAAATCAACACCCCCCACATCCAAACCTACCGCTGTAATAGCACGCACTGCCATTTCACGGTTATCAGGGTGTACCTGGTCGGTCATATCAATAGCTGTACCGCCGGTTGACAAATTGGCGGTATCCCGCAGATAAAGAATGGTGCCCTTATCAAGAATACTATCCGGCGTGTAACCCGCATTCGCTAACAAACGTGAGGCCTGATCATCCAGCAAAAGCTGTGTTAATACTTTTTCATGCCCAACACCACGGCGTGGGTCACTGTTCACACGATCAATCAGCTCACTGATATTATGCTGACCATCTCCCACCACATGCCCCGGAACCCGCTTAGCTACCGCAACTAATTCACCATTAACCACCAGCATACGGTGATCCATTCCGGTCAGGTAAGATTCAACCAGCACCGAGCGGCTAGTGCCCTGAGCACGTGCAAAATCGAAGGCGGCAACCACCTCGTCATCGCTGCGTAAGTTAATGGACACCCCACGCCCATGATTGGCATTCAGCGGCTTAACCACCACCGGAAAGCCAATCCGGTTGGCAGCTCTCACCGCCTGTTCCGCACTTTGGATCATCTGCTGACGCGGCACCGGCAAACCTAAATCGCTCAATAGGTTATGGGTGTCTTCTTTGTCACAGGAGATTTCTACAGCGATATGGTTCGTCTGACTGGTGATGGTGGCCTGAATACGCTGCTGGTGTTTACCCTGTCCGAACTGCACCAGAGAATAATTATTCAGGCGAATCCAAGGAATATCACGCGCCTCAGCTGCCTGCACCAGAGAAGCAGTACTGGGACCAAATTCTTTGCGTTGGGCAAAACGGATAAAAGTGTGTAATTCAGTTTCAAAATCAAACGCCACGTCAACATCAGTATGTAACTGCGCAGCAAGATTCTTAGGTAACAGAGAAATCAGCAAACTGCGGCCCAGCTTACTCGCGGCCAGACCTACATCACGCTGCCGGTATTCAAATACCATATTATACTGACCCGGCTCACCCGCGCCCCGTGTCTTACCAAACGTGACATCAGAACCCGCCAGACTCTGTAGCTCCAGCACCACATGTTCCCAAATGTGCCCCATCCAGGTGCCCTCGTCTTCACGCAGCCGGCGCAGGAAACCACCCGGCTCACGGTATGAGCAACCGTGTTCAGCTAAACTGGGTATAGCTTCGACGAGGCCATTGATAAAGGCATCACCCAGCGTAACAGAGGGATACTCTTCCAGAATGCCAATATCAATGACGTGACGAATCACCGGAAATAAAGCAAAGACATTAGGCCCGACGTAAACATTGGTGGAAATAATTTGCATGCAGCACTCCTGATGAGGGGCAAACCACGCAAAATCCGAATTTACGTCAGTTAGCTAATTTGAGGAGTAGCAATATAACATCGTT
>CACVAV010000425.1 GCA_902727945.1 uncultured Thiotrichaceae bacterium
TTTCCTGATTTAAACCGGACAAAATTTGCGCAGGACTGGCAGCAGTGGGATATTCTGCATCACCGTGAAATACAGGTGCATACCGGTGCTGAGGTATTGTCCGGAACATCGTTGGGGGTTGATGCACAGGGTCAGTTAGATGTGTTGTTAAATAACGGCGTGCGACGATCTTTTTCTTCGGCGGATGTATCGGTGCGATGGTGAGAGTAGACGAAGTTTTCAGAACTTTATTGGTGGATGCCGGAAATACGCGGTTAAAATGGTCGTGGTTGCAGGATGGTCAGCGCTCTGAACAGCAGGCGCGTATCTATGCCGACGGTATGGACAAGGTTTCGGCGGCACAAGCTATCCTTACTGAGCTATTGCATGATACGGATACACGCCGCATGATATTAGTCCACGTGCTGGGTGATGATTTTTCCCATGGTGTGGAACAGCTTTGTCAGTTAATTCACTGTCAGTTATCATTAGTGTCCGGCACGACGGCTACTTATGGTATAAAGCTGGCTTATCCGAATCCGGCGCATTTAGGTGCGGATCGTTTGGTGGGTTTGGCGGCGGCACGTTCGTTAGCTGGGCACAAAGCGGCGATTATCATTGATTGTGGTACGGCGGTGACGGTGGATGCGATCACTGCTGATAGTGTACATTTGGGTGGTTTGATTACTCC
This sequence comes from uncultured Thiotrichaceae bacterium, assembly GCA_902727945.1. GTDB lineage: Bacteria > Pseudomonadota > Gammaproteobacteria > Thiotrichales > Thiotrichaceae > Thiolinea. Next base: position 671 of record CACVAV010000425.1, read on the forward strand.
GGGTTTGGGCCTGTTGCAGGATGCTTTATTCCGGCGCACGCAGGCTAAGCACATGGATAAATCACTAGTGGATAATCCGCAGATTTTCACGGATAACACCGCCGCTGCCATTGGTTCAGGGTGTCTTTTTTCATTGGTGGGAACGATTGAAGGAATTTGTCAGCGTATGCAGGATCAGATGACAGAGCAGCCGTTGAAAATTATTTGTGGTGGTGACGCGGCACGTCTTCATGAGTGGCTGCGGGGTGATTTTATGCTACGACCGGCGGCGCTGATGGATGGCTTGCAAGCCATTGCGGAGTACGAGTGATGTGGTATTTAGCACTGACGGCACTGGTGTTGGTGAATGTATCGTTGTTTGTTGTGAATCTTATGCTTCCGGGGAGCGGCGGCGCGGGTAGTTCATTACCTGCGACTGAGCCGGGTATCCAGCCGCTGGAGCTGGTCGACAGTGTGGTGCCTGGTAGTTACAGCAGTGCTACGACGGGCGGTGACAGCAGCTGTTATACCATTGGCCCGTATATTACTGAGCGGGCGGCACAGTTAGTCATGGGCCGTATCCGTAATTACGGTCTGGCGGTACAGATGCGTAAATTACAGACATTGGAAACACTGAATTATCTGGTTTATATTCCGGCGCAAGCGACACCGGAAGCCGCGCAGAAGATTGTGAAGGACATTGCTGAGTTTGAGGTGAAGCAGCACCTGATTATTGATGATGGCCCGTACAAAAATGCTATTTCACTGGGGTTCTTCAACACGCTGGAAAAAGCGCAGCGGCACACTGAATATATCCGCTACCTGAGTTATGACGCGCGTTATGTTGAGCAGACAGAAGGACGGCAGGTTTTCTGGCTGGATTACGATGAACCTTTTGGTAGCAATACACCCGTCATGACCTGGAGTAAAGCTGTTGACCAGACATCTTCCCTGCAACTGATTCCCCGCGCTTGTCGTTAGCGACGTATTTTGTAACTACTTTTAAAGAGTCTTTATTATGAATTCAAATAAATCCCTGCTGATTGTTGCACATGGTAGCCGCCGTCAGTTATCCAATGAAGCGGTAGCACAAATTACCGCACAAGTGGCGGAGCAGGCGGGTAATGCGTTTCATACCGTAGAGTGTGCCTTTCTGGAATTAGCTGAGCCTTCCATCGAAAGTGGTATTGATCGCAGTGTGGCAGCGGGTGCTGAAGAAGTGATTGTTATGCCATATTTTTTATCGCCGGGACGCCATGTGGCTGAAGATGTGCCGGAAATTGTCGCGAAGAAACAGCAGGAATACCCTGATGTCAGTATACGCCTGGGTACTTATCTGGGTGCAGCGCCGAGTATGGCGGGGTTGATTCTGGATACAGTAAATGCGGGTTATTGTTTATGCGGAAAGCGTCAGGATGAATGTGTTCATCCGGTGTGTTTGCAGGGTTGACAATCGGTGCCTGTTAAGACGGGGACGGCTCCAGAATATCGTGTAAAGCTTCAGCCTTGAACCAGAGGTTCAAGTGGGTGCTTCGCTAAAGTTCGTCAGGCTTACCGGCTTGCAGTCATGCACACAGACCTGAAGTGTCGCTCCCGAGTGTATAAGTAGGCTCAAGGAAATTATCCACTCTATCACGGGAATCCCAGAACTCCGTCCCTGTGAAACAGTCTAATACATTTGGTGTGTATAGTGAAGTACCGTTTACTCCACGGG
>CACVAV010000426.1 GCA_902727945.1 uncultured Thiotrichaceae bacterium
ACAATGAGTATGGGGTTCATGCGCCTTGTCCTTATTTATCTAATTATTGGGTGGCTGAGCGGGGTAGGGTGGTGATAATTTTCAGGCCGCCCAGCGGTGTGGATTCTGCGGTAATACGCCCGCCATGAGCCTGAACAACATTGTGGCAGATACTGAGTCCGATACCCGCACCGCCGGTCGCGCGGTTTCGTGAACTTTCAACACGGTATAGCCGTTCAAATAAGTGCGGCAGTGATTCATCCGGCACACCGGGTGCAGAATCCTCAAAGCTGATGGTGAGTTGCTCCGGTGTAGTGATCAGTGTGACATGCAGCTGGCCTGGAGCATTGGTATAACGCAGCGTATTGCGCAATAAATTCTGGAACAGTTGCTGCAGGCGTTGTGAGTCCCCCTCAATCGGAGTTGTTGCGGCGATGTCTGTGGTTAGACTAATTTGCGCTTCTTTTAACGGAGTATCAAATTGTGCCAGCGTATCTCTCAGGAGGTCAGCAAGGCTTAAGTTTGTTTTGTGATAAGTCAGTGAACCACCATCTGATACTGATAGTGTGTACAGGTCTTCTACCAGCCGTTGCAGATGCAATGTTTCCTGATGCAGGGATTGGATGGTTTGCGGGTCTGCCTGGCTGATGCCGTCCTGAATAGCTTCAATTTCGCCACGTAAAATAGACAGTGGCGTGCGCAGTTCATGAGCAATATCCATAATCCACTGCCGCCGGGATTTTTCATGTTCCTGCAACGTTTCCGCCAGCCGGTTGAAATCATGGCTGAGTAAACCTAGCTCATCATGGCTATTTACTTCGATACGGGTAGCGTAATTACCGCTGGCCAGTTCGTTGCTACTACGCCGTAGAGAGTGGATGGGTTTAACCAATTTGCGGGATAACAGGAAAGCAATCAGAAAACTGCTCAGCAGAGTCAATAGTCCAACCAACAGGAGTGTCTTATTCAATGCACTAAAAAAACGTTGATCTTCTTCACTATTGTTGGATGGTTGGCGTTTATGCAAGCCGAGGTAACCCACGACTTTATCACCTTGTTTTAGTGGATAAAGTAGTTCAGGGGATAATGCGGCCCTGCGCCAGCCTTGCACATATTCTTTATTACTATCGTACAAAATAGTGCGCGATGAGGCATGTTGTGTTGAGCGCCGGTCTGGTCTGCCCCGGTCGCGGGGTGGTCGCTCCTGTGACCCTGAAAGCTGCCTGGCTTGCCGATTGCTGACGCGCTGTAGTTGTCGCCAGGTTCGCCGGTTCTTTAAGGGTTCCCAGCTATCGTTGTCATGATAAAAATTCTCCAGCTCCGCCGCAAAGCTATTGAGGTAGTTCTTATCCAGTGTTTGTCTGTATTCCTTAAAGGCTTGCTGGGTGCGGAAATGAAATAAGGCTGCGCCGGAGGTGACTGCCAAAGCGCAAGCCAGGAAGATGGCAATAAATAATTTACTACGGATACTGAGCTTATTCATGAGCTGGTTTGAGCATTTTAATGGCTGAAGGTTTCATTTTTAACACAGTAAGGCTTTGGAGTGGGGCGCGTCAAATGCAGGCTGGGACTTGATCATTTTTTCCTTATTTCTTCCTTATTGTACTATGATAAAGATTGTAGCTTTCAAGCTAAATTTTATTTATATCAGTTGGTTAGGTGTCGCCGTATATCTGATCAAAGCGCGAGCAAATGATGATTCAGATATATTTCGTATTGGTGTCTGGTGTGTGGTTACATCGGTCGGTATGAACATGGGCAGAGCAAAATAAAAACTAAGCTATTTTTACTTTACCCCCCAGGTTTGCAGCATGAGTGTAGGAGTGAACAATGACCATTTTTGAAAAGACTACGAAGGGTCTGGAGGAAATTAAGGATAAAACGCATGGTTTGTCCATGATTGAACGTAGGGTACTCATTTTTATTGATGGGAAACGTACATTTGATGACCTTAAGACTTTACCGCGTGTGACAGACTTAGGCGGCATTATTAGTTTATTGCAAACAGATGGTTATATCGCTCAGACTGCGGGTTCAAAGGCTCCAGCCAATGAGGCTCCTCTTTCCGGATTGTCAGCGCAGTCCGGTAAAATGCTTCCTCCATTTCGTGAGTTACCGGCAACATTCCAGCCGGAAAAATTCAACATGGCCAAACACTACATGACTAATACGCTCAATCACTTCAAAGGGTTTTATGGCGCAACCCGTTTGGTGCGTGAGATTGATGGATGTCAGACCCATGAAGAGTTACGCGTGTTTTATGACGAATGGTGTGAAAGCATTGAAGGTACACGGGCAGGGAAAAAGCGTATGGAGACGCTGCGAAAAGATTTGCTGGCTGTGCTATAGCAGCAATATCGCCAGAAACAAATAAGCCAACC
>CACVAV010000427.1 GCA_902727945.1 uncultured Thiotrichaceae bacterium
TGAATCCTTGTCTGGCGGATGACATGGGTTTGGGTAAAACTATCCAGATTATTGCGCTGCTATTACATGAACGAGAGCAGGCCGCACCGCTACCCACCTTACTGATCGCGCCGACCTCAGTGCTGGGTAATTGGCAGAAGGAAATCGAGAAGTTTGCACCTTCTCTGGTCAGCAGGATTCATCATGGCAGTAAGCGGGCGACTGAGCGTAAGGAATTTATTGAGTCGATAGCGGGTGCGGATGTGGTGATTACCTCATTCACCATCGCGCGTAAGGACAGCAAGTTATTTAACCAGCACAGTTGGCAGCGGGTGGTGGTGGATGAAGCGCAGAATATTAAAAACCCCAGGTCAGCACAGGCGAAAGCTATTTGTGCCCTGAAAGCACCGCACCGGATTGCGATGACCGGAACGCCGATAGAAAACCGCCTGATGGATATGTGGTCATTGTTTAATTTCCTCAATCCCGGTTATCTGGGCACATCAGCGCAATTTAAAAAGGGTTACGAAACACCGGTGCAGCGTGATGGTGATCAATACCGTTCCCGCCAGCTAAAGCAGCTGGTGCATCCTTTTATTTTGCGGCGTTTAAAAACAGACAAGTCGATTATCAGTGACCTGCCGGAGAAGATTGAGCAGAAGGTTTATTGTAATCTGACTAAAGAACAGGCGTCATTATATCAGGCGGTGGTGGATGATGTGCAGGAGCAGCTTGAGGATGCGGAAGGTATGCAGCGTAAGGGGCTGATTTTATCCACGCTGATGAAGCTGAAGCAGATTTGTAATCACCCCGCGCAATTTTTACAGGATAGCAGCGTGTTCAGTGAGGCGCGTTCGCATAAACTGGCTCGCCTGAATGAGATGGCTGAGGAGGCGTTGGAGGAGTCGGAAAGTTTACTGGTGTTTACGCAATTTACGGAGGTGGGTAGCCAGTTGGAAAGCTTGTTGCGTGATAAATACGGCTGCCCGGTTTATTACCTGCACGGTGGCACCAGTCGCACACGGCGCGAGCAAATGATAGAAGCCTTCCAGAGTCAGGATACACCAGCGGGCATTTTCATTCTGTCACTGAAAGCCGGTGGTGTCGGTATCACCCTGACGCAGGCGAATCATGTCTTCCATTTTGACCGTTGGTGGAATCCGGCGGTAGAAAATCAGGCGACGGATCGTGCTTATCGTATTGGCCAGGAAAAGACGGTATTCGCGCATAAAATGGTGACGCTGGGCACGTTGGAAGAACGCATTGATAAAATGCTGGAAGATAAACAGGCGTTGGCTGACAACATTGTGGGCACCGATGAAAGCTGGCTCACTGAGATGGACAATGCCGCTTTTCAGCAGCTGATTCAGTTAAACCGCAACACGATTATGGAGGCTTAAGCATGGCAAAAATAACACGTACCTGGTGGGGTGAGAGCTTTCTCGATGTGTTGGGCACGATTATGGATGATGGTCGTCTGCGGCGTGGCAGGGCTTATGCGGGGCCGAATCGCCTGTTGGAGTTTTCTATTAAAGATACATCGGTCAAAGCCAAAATACGCGGTAATAAGAATCCTTATTTTGGCGTTTACAAAGAACCCCGTTATAAAACAGAGTTTAAACTGAAGCAGTTTTCAGCCAAAGAATGGGATGGGCTGACGGAAGAAATCACCCGGAATGCAGCTTGTTTGTCGCAGTTATTGATGAATGAAATGCCAAAGGGGATTGAAGCTGTTTTTGCGCGGCAGAAGCTGAATTTGTTGCCACGTAATAAAGCAGATCTGGTCACGAAGTGTTCCTGTCCGGACTATGCTGATCCCTGTAAACATGTGGCGGGGGTTTATTATAAAGTCGCCTCGTTACTGGATCGTGATCCGTTATTGTTGTTTCAGTTGCGGGGGATGGATGCGCTGAAGTTGCAGGAGAAGTTAGCCGCGTCCCCGTTGGGGAAGGCGTTGATTGATCAATGGGGGGAAGGTGAACAGGTGGTAGAGTACCAGGCGCATCGTTACCCTGAGCCACCGGTTAAAGTGGCAGCCGTGAGTGACCTGAAAACATTCTGGCAGGGTGAGCAGGCGTTGCCGTTGGTGGGTCATTTTAGCGGGCAACCGGCGGCTGCGGCGGTGTTGATTAAAAAAGGTGGCGACTACCCTGCCTTTTGGCAAAGGGATCAGTCTTTTATTGAAGTAATGGAAAAGCTTTATCCGCGTATTGTTGATAAAAATAAGGCGCAGTTGTAGATTGGGATGGAGATAACAAACCAAGGAACACACGCAATGACTGGACACTGTGATATCGGCCTGATTGGCCTGGCGGTAATGGGACAGAACCTGATCCTCAATATGAATGATCACGGTTACAAGGTAGCGGCGTACAACCGC
>CACVAV010000428.1 GCA_902727945.1 uncultured Thiotrichaceae bacterium
AACGGCGCATGATAAATTTCATTAGGAAACGGGCCAAAATCTGCTTTATAAGCTGCTACTTTACCCGTCAGGCCCATACACATATTAGTACGGCCATGGAAACTGCCATTGAAGGCAATCACGGCGGTACGTTTGGTATAAGCGCGGGCAATTTTCACCGCATTTTCGACCGCTTCTGCACCCGTGGTGACAAACATGGATTTAGCGTTATCAATCGGTGCCAACTCGTTCAGGCGTTCCGCCAGCTCCACCGCTTCTTCGTAAGGACTAACCATCACACAAGTATGGGAAAAATCTTCAATCTGCTTAATCGCCGCCGCGTTAACTTTCGGGTGGGCGTGGCCGGTGTTAACCACTGCGATACCCGCTGAGAAGTCGATATAACGCTTGCCTTCGACATCCCATAATTCTGAGTTTAGTGCACGCTCCACATACACCGGTGCCATAGTGCCCTGTCCACGAGCCATTGCTTGTTGTTTACGGGCTTGTAATGATTGATTTTCTTTGCTCATGACCTTAAGCCTCAATTACGGATAATAACCTGAGGAGCCTAGTGCACATGATCCTCCGTGGCAATACTTCAAATGCAGTACACGCCAGGCACCAGTGTAAGTCTTACAGTGAACAATCACTTAAACACAATTGTCTTATTCCCATTCAAAAACACCCGCTGCTCAACATGCAGCTTCACTGCCCGCGACAGCGCCACCGTCTCAGTATCACGCCCGACCGCTACCAGTGAGTCAGGCAGGTAAGTATGATCAACTACCTGAACTGCCTGCTCAATGATCGGGCCTTCATCCAGATCAGCCGTAACATAATGTGCCGTCGCACCAATCAGCTTCACACCACGGTCATAGGCCTGATGATAAGGCTTAGCGCCTTTAAAACCCGGCAGGAAAGAGTGATGAATATTAATCGCCCGACCCTGTAGCTGCTTACACAAACCATCGGACAGAATTTGCATATAGCGCGCCAACACCACCAACTCGGTGCGCGTCTCATCAACAATCTCCATCAATACTTTTTCCTGTTCCAGCTTATTTTCCTTATTCACCGGCAAGTGAACAAAACGGATACCTTCACGTTCAGCCATCGGGCGCAAGTCCTTATGATTAGACACAATTGCCGTAATTTCCATCTGTAACTCACCTTTACGGTGGCGATACAGCAGGTCACCGAAACAGTGATCAAATTTACTGACCATAATCAGTACACGTGCCGGACGCGCAGCATCAACCAACTCCCACTTCATACCAAATTGATCAGCTACCACGACAAAGCGCTCACGCAGTTCATCCAGGGTCACTTCGCCCTCAGTCACATGAAATACCACACGCATGAAAAACCTGCCTGTATCCTGATCATCAAATTGCGCCATTTCACTGATATAACAACCATTCTCAGTCAATAGAGTGGTGGCAGCGGCGACAATGCCCCGTGTGGCTACACAACTCGCGGTCAGGATAAATTCTTGTGTTGTATTTTGATCGGTGGTGCTCATTGTTCTTTCCCGTAAATTCAGGTAGATAAAAAGTAAATATTGTCGCAAGACTACTCGCCCCACACGCCTGAAACAAGCCGGAAACGCCGGATAGCCGCTGAAGCTAAAACTTTACCGGATAATGGTTTTGATAAAGCACCCAATTCCAGGAATTATAGTGCCAGTTCGATCCGGATAGCCGTTTCAAACACAGAACCAGCCTCAACACTCACCAAACCAGGTTTCTCACGAAAATCACCGCTGGCGTTCACCGGATCATCATAACCAAACCAGGGTTCCAAACAGACGTAAGGCGCACCCGGCATAGACCAGATTCCCAGATCAGGCGCATCACCCGTATGCAAACTCAGCCGACGTCCACGTTCAGCATGCATCAGATCAAGCCGCCGTGAACGCACATCAAAGAAGATCAGTGAATCATCATTAAAAATCGTATCGCTGAGTTGCACCGTGCGGCCTTTGTCGATAAATTTTTTCACCGGGTTCCCGCCGATCAAACCGCCATCAAGCATTTGCCTGTCCAGTGTTTCCGGTTCCGAAAACTCAACTGACCATTGATCCAAACGCTCACTCACTGCCAGTGGTAATGCGAAAGCAGGATGCGAGCCAAAGCTGAATAGCATACTCGTTGTACCGTGATTTCTCACAGCATAACGGATCACAAGATCAGGGCCGGTCAACTGAAAATGCGCCTGTAGTTCAAAGTCAAAAGGATAGTGTTTTAAGGTATTTTCATCTGCACGGGTGCTGAACGTCATATTATCCGATGCATGATTAATCAAAACCCACGGTTTCTTGCGCACCAAACCGTGTTTAGGCATTTCATAATGCTG
>CACVAV010000429.1 GCA_902727945.1 uncultured Thiotrichaceae bacterium
CATTAGAATCCATCATTCGCTCAGCCAGTTCGGCACGCGCATCAAAGGTTCCGGACTGCTGCAGCAGTTTATCCACCAGTGTGGTTTTGCCATGGTCAACGTGGGCAATAATGGCAATATTGCGTAGATTTTGAATCACAGGTTTTTTACTCAAACAAACAAAAGAAGCGGGATTATACGCATCATCAGTGAAATTCACATGGATTATCGGCTTGATCTTTGATTTTTTTTAGAAAACCTACGAAATAGGTGAGCCGGAAACTTTACCGGCCGCTGCTAAAACACGTTCCAACCCATCCAGAATCAGATCAAGCCCGAACTCAAAGTCATTAACACCCGAATGTTCCCCTTGCATAATCAGCGTTGCCATCGCATTAATATGCGGGTATTCATCTGCCGGAATCAACGGCAGATAATGCCCGGCAGCATTGGCATATTCATCTGAACTCACCGGCGCATTGATGATTTGCAGTGTAAAGCCATAGATATGATTATCCATCGCATTGATAGCGTGGTCGATTAACGGGTAATCGAACCCTGCGTCATGCAGGCAGCCGTACGATGCATTAGCCCATGTCATCATCGCTGACCCGACATTTACTCGCGACAACATCAACAAAGCCGCCCAGGGGTGCTTGATTAATACCTCATGAGCAGAAATCGCCCGGCTGCGCATGGCACTTTTCCAGTCACCCTCAAAAATGGGCACATCAAACTCACTCACCACACCCTCAAGCATGCCATCAATCAGTTCTTCCTTGTTACTGAGGTGGTTGTACAAGGACATAGCTTCTACATCCAGTGCGAGCGCCAGCTTGCGCATGCTGAGTTTTTCAATACCGTTTGCATCGGCCAACTGTAAAGCCGTATTCAGTATGCGGGCGCGACTTAAGGGCTTAGCTGACTTTCGGGTAGTACCGTGTTTAGGTTTTTTTGAGCTGTTGGTCATAATCACTATCTTGACAGACTTACAGCGTAAGCATAAGCTGTTTTTAAGCAAACTTACAGTGTAAGCATAAAATGAAAAATGACGCTAAACCCGAACTGCCGACACACATGAAAGCAGCCATCTATAAACACTATGGCTCACCAGACAAGATCAGTATTGAGCAAGTACCTGTTCCAACAGTCACGCCGGCTGATGTGCTGATTCGGGTGCATGCCTCAACCGTTAACCGTACGGACTGTGGTTTTCTACGCGGCAAGCCCTACATCGTGCGGCTGTTCAGTGGCTTGCTTAAACCCAAATCCACCATTCTGGGCTGTGAGTTTGCCGGTGAAGTGGTCGACGCGGGCAGCAAGGCACATGACTACAACATCGGTGATCGTGTATTCGGTTTCAAAGATGACGACTTTGGTTTTGGCGGACATGCTGAGTACACAACCATGTCCACAACCGGAATGCTGACACATATTCCAAGCCATCTGAGCTTTGCACAAGCGGCTCCCGCACTGGAAGGCGCACATTACGCATTGCATTACATCCGCGCCGCAAACATCGCTGCGAAACATTCGGTATTGATTAATGGTGCATCGGGTGCGATTGGCTCTGCGGCACTTCAGATCATCAAACACGCCGGCGCACACGTAACAGCGGTATGCTCCACCGCTAACATTGAACAGATGAAGGCTTTAGGCGCTGATGTCGTGATCGATTACCAGAAACAGGACTTCACCCAACTGGATCAGCGGTTTGATGTGGTATTTGATTCAGTGGGTAAAAGCACCTTCGGCCAGTGCAAAGGAATCATGAAACCACGTGGTGTTTACATGTCAACTGAACTGGGGCCGTACTGGCAAAACCCGTTTTTAGCACTGCTATCGCGGTTTTATGGAACACAGCGCGTGTTATTTCCCATGCCGGATACTGTTGCAGCTGATGCCACTTTTCTGCGCAAGCTGATAGAAGCAGGCGCGTATCAGCCTCTGGTGGATCGTGTTTATCCGCTGGATGATATTGTTAGTGCGTATGAATTCGTGGAGACCGGAATGAAGGTGGGTAATGTAGTGATAAAACTGTCACACAGCTGATTCATTTTCATCCTATAGTAAGCTTCACCACAGTAGCCTCTAACGTCTTCAACATTAAAATTATTACAATAACTGAGGGATCATCCGGGTGAAACCAACTAGTACACAACAGGCTCAGCACAAGAAAATTTATTTATCAGGAAAACTATTACCCCGGCTAATCCTGCTGAGCTTACCCTGGCTTGTTAACTCCGTTGCTTACGCAACCAGCGATTTTGGTGATGCACCTGATCCTTATCGGACAACCAGCGCTGACAATGGCGCAAGTCATACCGTCGTCAGCGGCGTAGCACTAGGTAACGCGG
>CACVAV010000430.1 GCA_902727945.1 uncultured Thiotrichaceae bacterium
TGCATCCAGAGGTTCAGTCGCAGACTCAGCGTCATCAATAGCCTCGCGCATTTCAATCTGTGCCATCAGGAACATCGGGTCAGATGAAGTCTCGCGGTCGTCATTGAATGCCACGCCTGCCTGCTCGAGCAAATACCGCGCCCGCACCCGCGAATGACGCAAACCATTGTAAGCTTCGTTCAGCAGGGAAGTGATTTGTACCGCCATACGCCGTTCCTGATCGGAGCCATGAGCAAACCGATCAGGGTGGTATTTAGACTGCAACTCACGGAAACGCTGGGTCAACTGCTTTGAGTCAACTTCAAACTGCCGGGGCAGGCTGAACAAATCAAACCAGTTCGCGGGTAGATCCTGCAACATAACTTCGTTTCCTGAGCTAGGCTAGCTACGGTTAAACAGTAAAGCTCTCGCCACAACCGCAGCGAGCAGATTCATTGGGATTGGTAAACTTAAAGCCTTCATTCAGGCCTTCTTTACCAAAGTCCAGTTGCGTCCCGTCGAGGTAGACCAGGCTTTTTGGATCGATAATGATTTTCAGATCATGATCCTCAAAGACGGTGTCCGTTTCCTCTAGCTCATCAGCGAACTCCATGGTGTAAGCCATGCCTGAGCAGCCAGTTGTTTTAACACCAAGACGCAACCCGATCCCCTTGCCACGATTGGCAAGGAAATCAGCAACACGTTCAGCAGCAGTGTCAGTCAGGGTAATCGCCATGGTTCAGCCCTGCTTGCCCTGATAGTCATCAATCGCCGCCTTAATCGCATCTTCGGCCAGCACCGAGCAATGAACTTTTACCGGTGGTAACTCCAGTTCTGTCGCTATGTCAGTATTCTTAATGCCACGTGCCTCGTCCAGTGTTTTGCCTTTAACCCACTCAGTCAGCAGGCTGGAAGAAGCAATAGCAGATCCACAGCCATAAGTTTTGAACTTGGCATCCTGAATCACGCCGTCAGCGCCTACCTGAATCTGTAGTTTCATAACATCACCACACGCAGGCGCGCCTACCATGCCGGTTCCGATCTGAGTATCTGCTTTGTCAAAACTACCCACGTTACGTGGATTCTCGTAATGGTCGATTACTTTGTTACTGTAAGCCATGTCTATTACCTCTCAATACATAATAAATTTGTGTCAGCCATCATCATGGTGGCGACATTGTAAGTGTCTGTCAGCCCGGGTCGCTTAGTGCGCGGCCCACTCGATCTTACTCATATCAACGCCTTCTAAATGCATATCCCATAACGGGGACAACATGCGCAGGTGGTCGACTGCTTTGTGAATGCTGTTCAGCGCCTGATCAACTTCTTCAGTTGTGGTAAAGCGGCCAAAAGAGAAGCGCAATGAGCTATGTGATAATTCATCGCTGCGACCCAGTGCACGCAGTACATAACTAGGCTCAAGGCTGGCACTGGTACAGGCGGAACCGGACGAGATAGCCAGATCTTTCAGTGACATCATCAGGCTTTCGCCCTCAACGAAGTTGAAACTAACATTCAGGTTACCGGAAACACGTTGATCTTTATCACCATTCAGATAAATTTCTTCAATGCTCTGAAGGCCTTCCCACATGCGGTCACGCAACATACGTGTCTTTTCATTATCAGCTGCCATATCTTCTTTAGCGATACGGAATGCTTCACCCATGCCTACAATTTGGTGGGTTGCCAGGGTACCGGAACGCATACCACGCTCGTGTCCACCGCCGTGAATCTGTGCTTCGATACGTGCGCGGGGCTTACGGCGAACGTACAGTGCGCCCATGCCCTTCGGGCCATAAGTTTTATGTGCAGAAAAACTCATTAAATCGACTTTCATGGTGTCCATGTCAATTTCGACTTTACCGGTGCTTTGTGCAGCATCTACATGGAACATGATCTTCCGGGCGCGGCACATTTCGCCAATCGCCGTAATGTCCTGAATAACACCGATCTCGTTATTAACGTGCATCACAGAAACAACGGTGGTGTCATCACGCATCGCTGCCTCAAGTTTGGCCAGATCAAGCAGACCATTTTCTTCAGGATCAAGGTAAGTCACCTCGAAGCCTTCACGCTCCAGCTGGCGGCAAGTATCCAGAACCGCTTTGTGCTCTGTTTTCACTGTAATGATGTGTTTACCGCGCCGCTGGTTAAAATGCGCAGCACCTTTAATTGCCAGATTGTTTGACTCAGTGGCACCACTGGTCCAGACGATTTCTTTCGGGTTGGCGTTGATGAGTGCAGCCACGTGTCCACGTGCTTCTTCGACGGCTTCTTCCGCTGCCCAACCATAAGCATGGCTACGCGAAGCAGGATTACCAAAAACACCATCAGGTGTCAGAAACTGCATCA
>CACVAV010000431.1 GCA_902727945.1 uncultured Thiotrichaceae bacterium
TGCGGCGGCTGTAGTAGCTACGGGAGCGGCTATGGCTTCGGGTGCATCGGGTGATGATCAGGCCACCGGAAGTTGGGCTGGTCAGTCGATGGTTGATGTGATTCGCAATGAAATGCAGTCAGATTCGGCGGTACGTATCAAGGTGCTCGAGCTGGTTGACTGTGTTTGTGATGAGCTGGAACTGGCCTCTGAAAATGAGATTACACTGATGGCGGGTGGCAAAGGTAAGTTGAGTACGATTCCTTGCGGTGTAACGGTCAGTGAGGTAGTCATAGTGGATGGCAAACGTAGCAGCATCGGGAATGGGCAGATTGCACTGTTTCTGGATGTGAACGTGGTGGTTTGCCGACAGGGTGAGGACTATACCTTCGCCAGGTTGTAACTGCTTTAAGCTGTAAGTGTTATAAAAAACCACCTTGGGTAACAACAAGGTGGTTTTTTTATGCCTGTGTTTTCTTCTTCTGTAACTGCTGTCAATTCCTCCGCGATAACTTCATAATGTTGTTTTCATCCGGATTTTCATCCGGCGCATTCTAAGGGGGCTTGCATGAGTGAAGGGCGTAGAACAGCACGTCGCGGACGGCGTGATAAGGAACGTGCACATTGCTAAGCGGGTGGAGCAGGGTGGCGTGACTACCGACTTTTAATGGAGATGGAACCTATGAATCAGCAATTTGCCTCTGATAATTACGCCGGAATGTGTCCGGAAGCCAGTCACTATTTCTTGCAGGCGAACCAGAGTGGCCATGAGCTGGCTTACGGTGAAGATGTCTGGACAACCAAAGTCTGTGACCATATTCGTGAGTTATTCCAGACGGATTGTCAGGTGTTTTTTGTCTTTAATGGTACGGCTGCCAATTCCTTATCGCTGGCCTCCTTGTGCCAGAGTTATCATTCGGTGATTTGCCATGAACTGGCACATATCGAGACGGATGAGTGTGGCGGGCCGGAGTTCTTTTCCAATGGTTCTAAGCTGCTGACCGGAAAAGGCGATAATGGTAAGTTGACACCGGATATTATTGAGCAGTTGGTTATCCGCAGAACGGATGTCCATTACCCTAAACCCAAGGTGGTATCACTGACGCAATCAACGGAAGTCGGCACGGTATACAGTGTTGAGGAGGTCCGGGCGATTGCCGCGATTGCGAAACGGCGGCATTTGAAGGTGCATATGGATGGTGCACGGTTTGCTAATGCGGTGGCCTCGCTGGATGTGCATCCGTCTGAAATTACCTGGCGGGCAGGCGTTGATGTGCTGTGTTTTGGTGGCACTAAAAATGGCTTGCCGATTGGTGAGGCGGTGGTGTTTTTCGATAATGTGATGGCTGAAGATTTTGCATACCGCGTCAAGCAAGCCGGGCAACTGGCTTCTAAAATGCGTTTTATCTCCGCGCCGTGGCTGGGTCTGTTGGAAAATGATGTCTGGTTAAGTAATGCGCGGCATGCCAATGCGATGGCGACTTTATTGTATGAACGTATTCGCCATTTGCCGCAGCTGAACATCATGTTTCCGCCTCAGGCGAATGGTGTTTTTGTGGAAATGCCTCTGGAAATATCGACACAATTACGCGCAAAAGGCTGGCGGTTTTACCAGTTCATTGGTGCGGGTGGTTGCCGCCTGATGTGCGCATGGGACACTCAGCCGGAAACAGTTGAGGCATTAGCGGCGGATATTGTGGCTTTGTGTACCTTGTGAGCTGTTAACGCTAACCTGGCCGTTCATTGCCTCGCTCTCAAACGCACCCAGCACAAAGTCCTCAGGTAACGTTGCATAAATCTGCAAGGGCTTGCCGCTATGCGGGTGCATTATTTCCAGACACCGCGCATGCAACAATAGCCGGTGGCAATCAAAATGCTCACGAAAAAACTGGTTATGTTTGCCATCACCATGCGTGGTATCGCCCACAATCGGGTGAAAGACATGTTTCATGTGGCGGCGCAGCTGATGCTTGCGCCCGGTTTTAGGTTTGAGTTCCATCAGGGAATAACGTGTGGTCGGGTAACGCCCCACCGGATAAGGCAGCTCTGTCTGTAAAAGACAGCGGTAATCAGTCACCGCCTCCTTTGCTTCTTTAGCCGGTTGATCCTCCGCCGCACCTGCAACCTTATCCAGCTGTTCCCGCAGTGCATGATCAATATGGCCCTGTGCCTCAGCATGGCCACGCACCACCGCCAGATAGGTCTTATCGACCGTTCTGTTGCGGAATTGCTCATTCACTAAACCAGCGGTTTCACTATCCAACGCAAACAACAGTACACCGGAAGTCGGTTTGTCCAGCCGGTGCACCGGATAAACCCGCTGGCCGATCTGGTCGCGGGTTAGCTGAAT
>CACVAV010000432.1 GCA_902727945.1 uncultured Thiotrichaceae bacterium
TTGTATTTACCCTGTACCTGAGTCAACTGCTTAGACACCGGATCAATTTCAATGGTGACTTTCCTGAAGCCTTCGCAACGCAGTGAGAAAATGGCCGCATAACCATCCAGACAGCTCAGCGAATACCCACCGACACAGTGTTCCATCGACTCACCTTCGTCGTGTAAAGCCTGACTCGTGGTTAACTCGGTGAAGCGCCATTTTTTACCATGAGCCATGGTCGCCCAGTCCCAACCACGACTTTTCCACACAGCATCAATGGGTTCGTCATAATCGTAATCACCATTCTCTCTAGCCAATAATGCATCACGAATAGCCCGCTCCTGCCGGTCTTCCTCACGCAGCCGGGTGCGTTCTTCCTCACGTGCCATTGAAACCTGGCGTGCGCGTGCTGCCATGCGTGCGCGGGCCTGACGGATTTGACGCTGCTCCAGCTCGTATGCAGCAATGCTTTCCAGTACTTTGACTTTGCTGCGGCCTTGCAAACGGTATGACAAATTATTGCGCGCCTGCTCAGTCAGCTGATGACGTGCCCAGCGCAATACTTCACGGTTTTCATCAACAGACAGTTCAAACTGCAGGTTGATTGTCCAGCGACAAGTGTCGTACCAGAACTCACGGCCTTCCCCGGAAGTGGGTTCCAGCAAATCAATCACATAGGATTCATTAGCCATCAAACAAGCGAAATCTTCATCCCAGCCACCCAGACGTTTAAACTCGGCATAAAGCACAGCATGCAGCGGCGTCATGCCTGCCGGGCACAGATACAATTGATGCCACAGCTTATGGCTAGCCGTCTTCCAGCCAAAGTGATTCGCCAGTGCTTTCAGACTGCCGCCTTGTGCGTACAGAATGAAGCACAATAACCACCGCATGTTTTCCTCGTCCGCTGCGTTCGACCAGCAAGCTTTGAGAAAGGCCGGTGTGTCATATCGCACAAACAAGTGCTCCAGCAAATTCGTATCACCTTGTGCGTCCCACTCCAGCGGGCTGCGAATCCAGAATGCAGACAACATGCACACGTTCTGGATTAACAGCGTGTTGCGTGAAAATACACGTTTAATCAGTGCAATATTCGCTTCAGTCAGCTGTCGGGATTGTTCGGGCAGCAATGATTCCAGGCCTTCGGTCTGATACTTGTCGAACCAGTTTACGGCACGATGCAGCAAGTCTTCCGAAGGCTTTTCCAGTGACATGACATCAGCCGGTTCAGCTGCTTCCGGCTTTAGCTTTAATGCCGCCAGTGAATCACCCAACACACTACCCAGCGTTGGCGTTGGGCACAGCACTTTATTCAGGCTGTCCAGATCACGTTGCCGCTTCTGAACCACAACATCCACGGTATGTTCGGGTACGCGTGGTAATTGATGTGCCGGGAATGGCCGCCCGGTGAAGCAGTCGTGCGTCAAATGGTATTGTTGCAGCTGCTCATTCTTTAAAGCCTGCAAATGTTGTTCTATAGTTTGCTGGGCTGCTGCTGTGTTCATGCTGACCTCCGTCTACGGTTGAATTAATCGTATTGCTCAAGGAGTATTTTGCAAAGGTCGTGCCAACATTAGGGAGGTGTGGGTGATATTTTTTTAAGGTGTTGAATTAAATGGGGAAATGTAGAGGGGTTTTCTTTATGCACAGCACTAAACAATAGTACCATGATTTGTATTTTTGAAAAAACTATCTGATTATAAAACAATCTATCTTAAAAGATAACCAGATTGTTTGCGATAGTTCTCAGGGCAAGTAGCGCGTGTCGACACTAAATAATTCCGGGTATTTGGGTACCGTGGTCTGATAAAAAGCCATGATCTTTTGCATATCAGCCTCCATGTCATCGCTGGGGTAAATCACTGCTTTAATCCCGCATTGCTTTTTATCATAATCGATAAAAGCCAGCAGAATGGGTACCCCGGCCTCTTTGGCGACATGATAAAAACCGGTTTTCCATTTTTCCCTGCGGCTGCGGGTAGCTTCCGGTGTGACCAACATAAATATGTCATCAGTGGCATCAGTGAGTAAATTGGACATAGCATCTACCATGTTACGCCCTTTACCACTGGCTGTTTTGCTACGATCTATAGGGAGTGCGCCCATGCGGCGTAATAATCCACCGACCGGAAAGAACATCCATTCTTTTTTAATAGTGAATTTAACTGTTAGTTTCAGGCGATCAATAGCGCCCATACCATAGACGAAATCCCAGTTGCTGGTATGGGGAGAGCCGATGATGACATAGCGATTTATATCATCCGCATAGATTTTTTCTGACAGGTCATTGACGGCAGTCCAGCCTGAAAAATTAAACCACCAGCGAAACGGAGCAGTGAACATTA
>CACVAV010000433.1 GCA_902727945.1 uncultured Thiotrichaceae bacterium
TTTTTATGTATCTTACTGTACAGATTTAAGTGCCATAGCGTTACACTAAAGCTTCAAAGATAAACAACACACTGGTGACTAAGATGCAGGCATTAGACAGAATTATCGAAAGAGCGAAAGCTTCTCCTAAACGCATCGTTCTTCCTGAAGGCTTTGATAGCCGTATTATTCAGGCAGCAGCACGCATTCATAAAGAGGGTATCGCTGATCCTATTCTGCTGGGGGAGAGTGAGCAGATTATGCGGCGTGCGGAAAAGGTAGGGGTTGATGTCAGTCACATCGAGATTATTAATCCGGCTAATTCTGACATGCTATTGGAATTTGGTGAGTTGGTTTATCAGCTACGCAAAACAAAAGGTATCGACCGCAAGCAGGCCAATGAGCTGGCAAAAACACCGTTGTGGTTTGGTAATTTGCTAGTGAAAACTGATTATGCAGATGGTTCGGTGTCCGGCGCGGTGCATTCCACCGCTAATGTAGTGCGCACCGCTATCCGGGCGTTAGGTGTCAGGTCTGATGCAAAAATGGTGTCCAGTTTCTTCCTGATGGTATTTGATCAGCCACACCATGAAACACTCAGAGGCTCAGCATTATTTGCAGATTGTGCCTTAATCGTCGAACCGACAGCCGAGCAAATGGCTGAAATCGCATTAGCTACGGCGAACAATGCCCGTGTTCTGCTGGAAGATGATCCGCGTGTTGCTATGTTGTCATTTTCAACCAGCGGTAGCGCCCGTCATCCGAAAGTGTCTAAAGTGCAACAGGCAACGGACATCGTAAAAGACCGTGATGCGACGATCCAGGTGGATGGTGAAATACAGTTTCATGCCGCCGTACAGCCTAAGATTGCAAAACATAAGGTGATTGATACGCAGGTGCATGGACGCAGCAACGTATTTGTTTTCCCTTCATTGGAAGCCGGGAATATTGCGTATAAAATGATTCAGCTCGCGGGTGGTGCGAAGGCTATCGGGCCATTTTTGCAGGGGCTGAATAAAACTGCTAACGACTTACCGCGCAGTTGTTCAGTGGATGATATTTATTACACGATTGCGGCAACCTCTGTTTTGGCAAATAAGTCGACACCTGCTGCCATCGGTTAAATAACCATGCAGACTATTTCCGGAGCCTGTTTATTGTTTATAGGGTTGCTTCGGGAATAGTCTGTCCGGCTGGCTAATGCGTTAGCCGTTACCCGGCTTTACTTCAATTTGTATCAACTCGCCCTGATCATCTACGTGAACCGCTAGTGCCATCGGTGCACAACAGACCTCGCAGTCTTCATAATACTCCTGTGATCCGGCGGAAATATCGATTTCTGCTGCGTTTTCTGAATAGCAGTAGGGACAGGTGATCGTGCTGTATACAAGTGCTTGTGGCATTTTCTATTCCTCCAGAAATAACTGAATAACTTCGTTCAGATAAAGCCAGCCTTGTTCAGTCGGACGGATATGTTGATTATTCATGCTTAGTAGGTCACGACTCATAGCCAGTTTTAATTCTTTTTCAATGTTCTGTTGTGTCAATCCGGTGCGCTGTTGAAATAATTCTGTATTAAAACCATTGCGTAAGCGCAGTGCATTGAGCATGAATTCAAATTTCAGGTCACTTTCTGCTAACTGTTGCTCACTGCTGCGTGCTTGTCCGGCTGTTGCCTGTTGTAGGTATTGTGCGGGCTGCCGGTATTTTGTGTAACGTGTGACTGAGTGATCGGGAAGTGTCACTTTACCATGTGCGCCTGCCCCGATGCCAACGTAGTCGCCAAACTCCCAGTAATTCAGGTTATGGCGGCATTCTTTACCGGTTTGTGCATAAGCCGATACTTCGTATTGCGTATAGTCTGAAGCATTGATCAGATCTTGCCCGGCTAGTTGCATCTCAGCAATCAAATCATCTTCGGGGAGCACCGGCGGTTGTTTGTGGAACGCGGTGTTGGGTTCCAGTGTTAGTTGGTACCAGGACAGGTGCGTCGGGTTTAGGGCAATAGCTTGCTCAAGATCTTGCAGAGCTTGCTGTTGTGTTTGTTGTGGCAAGCCGAACATCAGATCGAGATTGTAGTTATCGAATCCGGCATGGGTCGCTATCTCGGCAGCTTGCAGCGCTTCAGTGTGTGAATGAACCCTGCCTAATGCTTGCAGGTGTTGTTGGTTGAAGCTTTGGATACCAACGGATAGGCGGTTGATGCCTGCTTCCCTGAAGCCTTTGAAGCGTTCCTGCTCAAAGGTGCCGGGATTGGCTTCCATGGTGATTTCGATATTGGGGCGGAAGGGTAACAGGGCATGAACGCCGGTGATTAATTCGT
>CACVAV010000434.1 GCA_902727945.1 uncultured Thiotrichaceae bacterium
CAGGAAGCACGCGATATGCTGATTTTGCGTCCTGATGATGGCATTACGATGAATCGTGATCGTTTGTTAGCCGATGCGAAGGCTAAGGCATTGTCGATGGTGGAGGGTTTTGAGCCACCGGAAGCGATAGAGGTTAGCTTACCGGGAGCCACTGCGCGTACAGCGATGGAAATGGCGGTTAAGGATTTCCGTAATATGGGCAGGGCAACACCGCATGATGAGGTGGTGTCGCTGGCGCTAGCCGATGTGCTGAGTGGTGGTGACACGGATGTGACAGAAACAGTCGATGAAGGTGATCTGCTGGAGCTGGAGCGTGAAACCTTTATGAGTCTTGTTACTAATGACTATTCGCTGGCACGTATGGAACATATGCTGACCACCGGCAAGCCACTGAGGAACTGATTATGCCTATTTATAATGCACCGTTACGTGATTTGAAGTTTGTTTATAACGAACTGTTTGATGCGGATGATTTGCAACAGTTACCCGGTTTTGAGGAAGCCACGCCCGATTTGGTGGATGCGATTCTGGAGGAAGCCGGTAAGTTTTGTGAAAATGAATTGCTGCCACTGAATCAGGTCGGCGATCAGGAAGGTTGTCAGTTCGAGGATGGTAAAGTCACTGCGCCACCCGGATTTAAAGCCGCCTATGATGCTTTCCATGAAAATGGCTATGCTGGCCTGATTGCGCCGCCGGAATACGGTGGGCAGGGTCTGCCGAAAACGTTGGGCTTTATGGTGCAGGAGATTATTTGCTCAACCAATATGGCCTTTGGTATGTACCCCGGTTTGACCGAGGGTGCGTGTCGCGCGATTGAGGAATTTGCGTCGGATGAATTGAAAGAAACCTATTTGCCAAAGATGATCGAAGGCACCTGGAGCGGTGTTATGTGCCTGACAGAGCCGCACTGTGGTACCGATTTGGGGCTGATTCGTACCAAAGCGGATGCTAACGACGACGGCTCTTACAGTATTACCGGCACCAAGATTTTCATCAGTGCCGGTGAGCATGATATGACTGAAAATATTGTTCATCTGGTGCTGGCGCGTGCACCGGATGCGCCGGAAGGCATCAAAGGTATCAGTTTATTTTTAGTGCCCAAAATGTCTGTGAATGATGATGGTTCAGTGGGCGATGCGAACAACGTGGTTTGTGGCGCGATTGAGCACAAGATGGGTATTCACGGTAATTCAACCTGTGTAATGAACTTTGATGGTGCGCATGGCTTTCTGGTCGGCACCTTGCATAAAGGTATGTCCGCCATGTTTGTGATGATGAATGCAGCGCGGCTGGGTGTGGGTATGCAAGGCCTTGGTATCAGTGAGGTGGCCTATCAGAATGCAGTCAGCTACGCACGGGATCGGATTCAGGGGCGTTCACTAAAAGGTGCGACACAACCGGAGAAAGCGGCTGACCCATTGACAGTACATCCTGATGTGCGCCGCATGCTGCTGACGATGCGGGCTTATACTGAAGGCAATCGGGCGCTGAACGTCTGGGTTGCGCGGGCACTGGATATGTCGATCAATGCTGAAGATCCGAAGCAGCGTGAAGATGCTGAAGCACTGGTCGCGCTGATGACACCGGTTTGTAAGTCCTTTATGACGGATTGTGGTTCAGATGTTGCCAATATGGGTGTGCAGGTGTTTGGCGGTCATGGTTATATTGCTGAGTGGGGCATGGAGCAATTTGTGCGTGATGCGCGTATCGCTCAGATTTATGAAGGCACTAATGGTATTCAGGCACTGGATTTGGTCGGGCGTAAGATGCCGGAGAAAATGGGGCGTAATCTGCGGCCATTTTTCCATGAGGTCAGTGCTTATCTCGAAGAAAAAGTACATGATGAGCGCGATGAAATGCAGTCGCTAATTATGTCGCTGGCGAAATCGTTCGGACGTTTGCAGATTGTTACCGGCTGGATTGCACAGCAGGGCATGAAAAATCCGGAAGAGGGTGCAGCAGCGGCGACGGATTATCTGCGTTTGTTTGCTTTGGTGGCGCTGGGTTATATGTGGTTGCGCATGGCGGATATTGCATTGGATAAACGTGCCGGTGATGAGCCTGTGTTTTATCAGGCTAAACTGGATACAGCGCGTTTCTTTTGTAATCGCTTATTGCCACAGACCGGTGCATTAATGTCTGCGATTATGTCCGGCAGTGATACGATGATGAGCTTCAATGAGGCGGCATTTTAAGGGGGTAGGTGATGAGTGAAGTAGTCGAATTAACGATTGAAGGTCGCATTGCGACCATGACGCTGAATCGTCCTGAGGTGTTGAACACACTGAATGA
>CACVAV010000435.1 GCA_902727945.1 uncultured Thiotrichaceae bacterium
AACGCGCCTGCCTCTCTGGGGCAGCCTTTTCACAACGAACTACATTGAAATCTGAAATCTATTTCTACAACATGAGGTAAACTCCAATGACAACTCAACCTTTTTCAGGGGCACTGAAAACCCTGTTCAGTTCTGTACTTTTAGCCGGTGCGCTGGCACTAACAGCCGGATCAGCGGCTGCTGAAGATAAACTAAAAGTCGGTTTCATCTATGTCAGCCCGATTGGTGACGCCGGTTGGACATTCCAGCATGACATCGCCCGCAAAGCGATTGAAGAAAAATTCGGTGACAAAATTGAAGTCAAAGTAATCGACAGTGTACCGGAAGGCGCTGAAGCGGAACGTGTTACCCGTGAGCTGGCAGCCAGCGGCCATCAACTGATTTTTGGCACCTCATTCGGTTACATGAACCCGATGCTGAAAGTCGCCAAAATGTTCCCTAAGACACATTTTGAGCATGCCACCGGTTATAAAACGGCAAAAAATCTGGGTAACTACAATGCCCGGTTTTACGAAGGTCGCTATCTGTCAGGCATTATTGCCGGCTCTATGACTAAAACCAACAAACTGGCTTATGTGGCAGCCTTCCCCATTCCGGAAGTATTACAGGGCATTAATGCTTATATCCGTGGCGCACAAAGTGTTAACCCGGACGTGGAGTTGAATGTTGTCTGGACGAATTCATGGTTTGACCCGGGTCGTGAGCGTGAAGCTTCTGACGCACTGATTGATCAGGGTGCTGATGTGGTCACTCATCACACCGATTCAACCGCTCCGACGGTGGCAGCAGAAGAAAAAGGCGTTTATTCCGTAGCCTATCACTCTGATATGTCTAAGTATGGTGAAAAAGCACACTTAACTGCCGTTACACATCACTGGGATAACTACTACACTAAGGTAGTACAGGCTGCTTTAGACGGTAAATGGGAACCAGGTTCAATCTGGGGTGGCATCAAAGATGAGATGATTAACCTTGCTCCGATGAACGAGGCGGTGCCGGAAGAAGTGGTCGCTAAAGTGGAAGCGGCTAAAGCGGCTATCGTTGATGGCAGCTTACATCCTTTTGCTGGCCCGGTCGTTGATCAGGATGGCAAGGAAATCGTTGCTGAAGGTACCAATATGTCGGATGAAGACATGTCCAAAATGGGTTTTTATGTGAAAGGTGTCAACGGTAAATTACCGAAGTAGACCCATCACACTGACTACTCTCCCTCACTGGCGGAGGGAGAGTGACAAAAACAATAAGGCTTACTCTAATAAATATGACTGATGTAAACACTGCTAAAACACAATCACGTGATGCTGCCATCTATGGAAAAGTTTTTGATGCGCTGTTGGAACAAAAACTGGCACCGGGTACACGACTTTCTGAAGATAAGCTCGGTCAGGTGTTTGGCGTCAGCCGAACCATTATCCGCAAAGTATTACAACGCCTGGAGCATGAAGGTGTGGTTGAAATACACCGTAATCGCGGCGCGATTGTAGCTAACACATCCCATGATCAGGCCAAACAAACCTTTGAAGCCCGCCGCACGGTTGAACTCGCCGTCGTGCAGCAAGCCTGTCAACACATTCAACCAAAACATATTGAACAACTCCGGTTGATTACCACAGAAGAACGGTACGCCCGCAGGGAAGGTGATCAGGGTCGTGCTTTACGTTTATCCGGTGAGTGGCATCTGCTACTGGCTGAATTCTGCGGCAATGAGTTTCTTGCCCGCTTCTCGCGCTCACTGGTGTCGCGCTGTTCGTTAATCATCGCACAATACGAAGTCGATACGCACAAACTCTGTCCACAGGATGAACATACTGACATTCTGGAGGCCATCATTAAAAACGATGAAAAAACAGCGACCCGCTTAATGTATGATCATATCCAGCACATCGAAAGCAAAGTCGACATCAGGGGCAATAAGGAAGAGCCGGATCTGGCGCAGATATTTGCTGATGGGTAAAAATCTCTCACCTTAGTCCACTACCCGCCCCCGCAGCGCCTTAATATTGCCTTTTTTCGTCTTACTATCCATGCGCTTACGCTTCGCAGACCGGCTCGGCTTAGTCGCCCGCCGGGTCTTCTGCACTACCGTCGCCTCCTTAATCAATTCGGCCAGCCGCTCTAACGCATCGCTGCGATTCTTCTCCTGGGTGCGGAATTGCTGTGCCTTAATCACAATCACACCCTCCTTGTTGACCCGCTGATCTTTTAATGCCAGCAAGCGCTCTTTATAAAAATCCGGCAAACCTGAGGCCGCAATGTCAAAGCGCAAATGAATCGCGGAAGATACTTTATT
>CACVAV010000436.1 GCA_902727945.1 uncultured Thiotrichaceae bacterium
CGGGTTTCACGAAACGGCGGAATGCCATTGTACCGGTCAACTCTGCCTTCTCCTGCATTATAACCCGCCAGTACTTTCTGCAAATCCCCGTTAAAACGCTTGCTCAGCCAGCTCAGGTATTTTGTGCCACCCCGTAAGTTCTGATCGGTATCGTACACATTACTAACACCAAAACGTTCAGCCGTAGCCGGAATCAACTGCATTAAACCTTGCGCACCCTTGGGTGACAGCGCTTTCTGCCGATAACAGGATTCAATGGTGATAACGGACTTAATCAGATCATGATCCACACCATATTTCTTTGAATGGGCTTGAATACTTTGCAGGTACGGAGCCGCTTTTTTATTTAATGATGCAGCAGATTTCCTTGCACAGGGGTGATGTATCTTTTGCTCACTGAGTTTGATCGCCTGCGGTTTTTTACCTTCTGCTTTTTCAACCACAGTCGCCTTGACAGCAGACGTACTGCTTAGTAACAGGCACAAACCCATGCCTGCCAGCCCTGAAACATTCCTTATTGTCATCATACTTCCCTGATAGATACTGAGTTAACCATTTGAGATGTTAAGCACATTCTTTTTACCAGTCCGCCGCAAAAAGTGCCTGAGGTACAAAACAATGGATAAATAACATTGCCCCATGAGCCTATATTAGTAATTAGTTATGAAGACAAAGTTCAAATAGATTTCAACCACAGGTTTAATCTGCTGTTCTGCACATCAACGATGAGTATAGTCCGTTTCACCAAACAGGCAGCTGGAAAGCTATGATAAGGTTAAGATTTCATCGCCCGCTCACGGGTAGTCTCAGCCACTTTATTACGCAGGTAAACCGGCTGAGCCAACTCAGCATCAACTGCCTCTCCCCGTTGCCAGGCGGCTGACGCCAGATGAGCAATGTATTCAGCCGCTGGTAAATAATCAGCGTTTATACGCTTAACGCACCCTGCAAAACGCGGCTGCAATGTATCAGCATATTCCCGCCAGCCACTACCAGCGCCCAGCCAGTGATTTTGCAACTGCTCATCGGATTCCGGCAAAGGTGCAGCTTCCGGTGGAACCACCGACTCTTCGCCCTGCAATTGCATAATGCCGTCGGCTAATTCATAACGCCCCCAATACAGCTCCCCCATCCGCGCATCAACAGCCACCAGTACATGACCGGCCTGTTCCTGCAGATAAGCCTGCTGAGCGATAGCTGCTAGTGTCGATACCGGCACCACCGGTTTATCTGCGGCCAATGCCAGCCCCTGCACGACACCCGTCGCAATCCGTACACCGGTAAAAGCACCCGGCCCGCGCCCGAATGCCAGCGCATCCACGGCGTTCAGCTCAATACCACCCTGTGCTAACACCCGTTCAACCATCGGCAGAATCAAGCGGGTATGGGCGCGTGCTTCCACAGTAAATTCAGCGTGGCACACACCATCACTCAGTAAGGCAGCGGAACAAGCATCGCTGGATGTATCAAGTGCAAGAATATTCATAATTCACTATCAGCCGGAGCATAAGAGGTACGTTGTTCCGGCGCTTCAGGCGCACTCAACGGTTTTTCCCTGGAAAAGAAGCGTTGCACTACCTCTATTTTCTGGGTGCGCGGCATACGCGGCAGACTGTTTAAAAAGGTATAACCATAACTACGGGTACGTAAGCGATTATCACAGATCATCAACACCCCCCGGTCAGCCTGATCGCGGATCAAACGCCCCACGCCCTGCTTCAGAGTAATCACCGCATGTGGCAACTGTTGTTCAGCAAACGGGTTGCTACCCTGCTCACGCAATGTATTCAGCCTGGCCTCAAGCACCGGATCATTCGGCGCTGCAAAGGGTAATTTATCAATAATAACGCAGCTTAATGCCTCACCACGTACATCCACCCCTTCCCAGAAACTCGCCGTTCCCAGTAATACTGCATTACCCAGATTGCGGAATTTTTCAATCATGTCACGCGGCGGTGAATCACCTTGCACTAATAAGGGGTAATCCAGCTCATCTTTCAGCAATTCAGCCGCTTCATTCATCGCCCGGTAGC
Source organism: uncultured Thiotrichaceae bacterium (assembly GCA_902727945.1). Lineage (GTDB taxonomy): Bacteria > Pseudomonadota > Gammaproteobacteria > Thiotrichales > Thiotrichaceae > Thiolinea. The sequence continues at coordinate 2,034 of CACVAV010000436.1, forward strand.
TGGTAAACAATATAAATGTCCGACCTTCTGCCGCTTTAATCACCGGTAAAGCGGCATCCACCATGCTACTGATAAAATCATGCTGCTGCGGCTCCGGCAAACCAGGCGGCAGATACAACAAAGAGTTATTCCAATAATCAAACGGGCTATCCAGTTGCAAGGTTTTCGCCTCACCCAAGCCCAATCGGGAAGTAAAGTGATCGAATGAATCACCCACCGCCAAGGTGGCAGACGTCAGCACCCA
>CACVAV010000437.1 GCA_902727945.1 uncultured Thiotrichaceae bacterium
ATGGCCCTGCGGACATAATGTCAAACAGCTGCTGGCGATCAACACCCGCCAGCTCAGCGACCGCAAAAGCTTGCGACATAGCCACTGCAGTCGTCATGCCCATAAAGTTATTGATCAGCTTAGTCGTATGACCAGCACCCAATGCGCCCAGGTAAAAAACATTCTCCCCCAATACGTCGAGAACCGGCTTCACTTTATCAAACGTCGCCTGCTCGCCGGAAGCCATAATATTCAGTAAACCGTCTTTAGCATGGGCTGGCGTGCGGCCAAGCGGGGCATCAATCATGCCCACGCCTTTTGCGGCAAGGTCTGCGCCAATTTTGATGGTCGATGCGGGAATTGAAGTACCAAAGTCAATCAGTACCGAGCCTTCTTTCATACCAGCCAGAAGACCGTCATCGCCATAGACCAAACCTTCGACGACCTCAGATGTAGTGACACAGAGCATCACAATGTCGCTGGCTTCGGCAAGTGCTTTGGCCGAATCAACTCCGGTAGCGCCACGGGCAACAGCCTCAGCCGCTTTCTGGCTGCGATTCATCACTGTCAATTCAAAGCCATTATTTTGCAGGCATTCAACCATGTTGCCGCCCATGAGACCAAGGCCGATAAAGCCGATAGTCGGTTGTGTCATATTTTAATTCCTAAAGTTTGATGCTGTTTTAGTTCAGCGCTATTGAAAATATTGAAGTTGATAATAATTATTGAAAGCTTTGCGTTTTTGTTGATTATGCCGATTGGCGCTCATGAATCACTAGTTGCTCAAAGGCCAGCGCAATCCAGCCACTGACCAGCATATCAAACCATTGCTCCACACCGCTGCAAGCCACCACTACATTGCCATAGACAAAGGAGCCATAGAAAGGCAGGTCGCTTTCGCGCAGGGAAGATGGATGCTGAGTTTGCGTCACAATATTGGCCTGCGAATCACGCCAGGCCTGCTCCGCCTTATTCCGTGCAAAATCGTCAAAAGGCAGCGTCCACTCCGTATTGCGAATGGACTCCTGATACAGGATCGCATCGGCGAAATCTGACTCCCACGGCTTTATGCGAGGATCCATAATAACGATATGAAGTTCTCTGCGATTTGTCCGCTCAAATAAAGCTTCAATCGATGGTTTTATCAAACCCACGGCTTCTTTAGCCAACGCGGCGTGCTTCATATCAGTTCAGTCATTAGTTCAGTAAGTTAGGCAGTGTCAGCGAGATAGCTGGCACAAAAGTGATTAACATCAGCGCAACAAAGATAGCCAGGTAAAAAGGCCAGATTGTCCTGACCGCTTTTTCCATCGGCAATTTACCCACCGCACAACCGACAAACAAACACGACCCCACCGGCGGTGTGCACAGCCCGAGTCCAAGATTAACTAACAGGATCATGCCAAACTGCAACGGATCAATACCCAGCGCCGTCATAATCGGCATGAAGATCGGCGTACAAATCAATATCAGCGCGGCCATGTCCATAATCATGCCGAGCAGGAGCAGCACACCATTGATCATCAGCAGAATCAAGATCGTGTTTTCGGTTAACCCGGTCAGGAAGTCAATCATCAGGGTAGGAACCCGGAAGAAAGTGAGCATATAAGCGAAAGCACCGGCACAGGCGATCAGAATCATTACCATCGAAGTCGTCCGTACCGCTGAGACGACGGCAACTTTGAAATTTTCCCAGGTGATAGCACGATAAACCAGAAGGGTGACTACGAAGGCATAGAGCGCGCCGAAAGCACCGGACTCAGTGGCGGTAAAGACACCGGAGAGCACACCACCCACGATAATGACTGCTGTCAGCAGGCCAGGAATCGCACTGAAGAAGCTCAGCAACAGCACCGTCCAGCCAGGAAATTTCTCAGCACCGTAGCCACGTTTCACTGCGACAACGTAGGCAGCGACGGCAAGACAGGTGCACATCAGAATACCGGGCACAACACCCGCGAGGAATAGCTTGGATATAGAGACCGCGCCACCTGTTGCGAGAGCAAAGATAATCATATTATGGCTGGGCGGAATGATGATCCCTGCAATGGATGAGGTCACGGTGACGTTTACCGCGTAGTCAGCATCGTAACCCTTGTCCTTCATCACCGGAATAAGAATCGATCCCAGTGCGGAGATGTCAGCAATAGCCGATCCGGAAATCCCCCCGAACAGCATCGAGGAAAACACGTTCACAATGCCAAGGCCACCACGCACCGCACCCACCGCATTTTGCGCGAAACGCACTAACCGCATGGCTATGCCGCCATGAAACATTAGTTCGCCGGCAAAAA
>CACVAV010000438.1:0-8154 GCA_902727945.1 uncultured Thiotrichaceae bacterium
TTTGGGTCACTTGCTTCTATTAGTTCACACCAATAGCTACAAGCACCCACACAAGTTATCTGGCTATCTTGTTAAGGTTCGCTCGGAAACCGTTGTTCCGAGAAGGCTGCGAATCTTACGCCTGACTAATTTTCCTGTCAAGCTGTTTGTTGAGTTAATTCAAGCAAACTTCGCTGCCATCCTGATTTGTTTTCCCTACTTAACTCTTTGTTTCCAAAGTGCTTTTCGTGAATCCCGTGAATCAGGAGAGAGGCGTATTATACAGTCCGGTTACCCAACGTCAACACTCTTTTTCATCTTTTTTGGATTTAGTTTGAACCCTGCGTTCCACCGGTAGTCATTCTCCCTACAGCCCTCTGAAAATAATACTTTTCAATCAGTGAATTACACCGTACATGAACAACTTATCAGCATGATAAATTAAGAAACAGCCCACCAACGGTTAGATATCCACACTGACTGGTAAGGTGCCAATTCCATTTCACCTTGCAGGTCTGTCAGCACATCATCTGTTAGCAACTCCCTCCACTCATTAATATCAATTAAATTGAGAGTGGACAGCGCCAGGGTTTGTGTCTGATCAGTGACATTATTAATGACAAAGATACTTTGGTCACGAATCAGGCTCTGTCGCCAGAAACCAAACAAGGCATCCGGCAGTTGCAATGTTAATTGTGGCGCATTAGGGTGGAAGGCTGCGTGCTGCTTGCGGATCTGCAACAAACGATTTAAACCTGACATGACTTTTGCATGGTGGGTTAACGGATCATCAAGCTGACGAGACAGCAAATCTGCCTCCCACTGGTGACGGTTAATATCACGATTGTGCTGCGTGCTTTCCAACGCTTCATAATCATTCTCTGTTGCAAAAAAGGAATGAATATAAATAGCAGGAACACCTTCCATTGCTATAGTAATCGCATGAGCACATAACATCCGCTCAATCTGGTAGTGATCTTCACCTTTATTGGTTCCTTTAAAGGCATCGAACAATGCGATATTAATTTCATAAGGATTTTGCTCCCCGTCCGGCCCTGTCCGCCAGGACACCTCACCCCCGAACGACTGCGTCACCCGGATTAGCTCATCAATTTCGTCAGTACTGAGAATCCCTTCCACCGGTCTGACACCGATACCATCATGACTGGCAATGAAATTAAGGTAGGTGGTTCCCATAATTGCGGGGCGCATCGACATTAACCAGGTACGTAAGTGTTTCGCGGAACCTGTCATCAAAGCATTCAGTAATAACGGGGGCAAAGAGAAGTTGTAAACAAGGTGTGCTTCATTAGACTCACCAAAATAAGACAGATTCTCTTTCTTCGGTACATTAGTCTCAGTAATGATGATCGCATCCGGCTGGCGGTGCTCTATTAATGTACGCATCAACTGGACAGCCTGATGCGTTTCCGGCAGGTGAATACAGCTTGTACCAATCGTTTTCCATAGAAAGCCAATGGCATCCAAACGAAAGATCGTCGCCCCTTGATCAATATAAAAGGAGATTAAGCGCATCACTTCCAGAAAAACAGCCGGGTTAGCAAAGTTCAGATCAATCTGATCATGACTAAAGGTGCACCAAACAAACTTCTCGCCGTGAGGTGTTTGCACTGCCCGCAGCAATGGCGAGGTTCTCGGGCGAACCACCCGCGACAAATCATCATCAGGCGAGGCTTCCATGAAAAAACCCTGATAATCCGGCTCACCCCGCTGGAATGACTTAAACCACTCATGTTCAGACGAACAGTGATTAATCACCAAATCGGCCATAATACGGTAATCATGGCTAATGGCTGTTACATCACCCCAGTCACCCAGCACCGGATTAATAGACTCATAATCCGTTACCGCAAAACCACCATCGGAGCTATACGGGTAATAAGGCAGGATATGCACCATCGTCACACTGTCCCGCAAGTACCGATCCAACAATGCTTTCAAAGTTTGCAGCGGCTTTTCAGCAGGCGAGACCACAGAGTCACCGTAAGTGATCACCATAATATCGCGCTCATCCCAATGAGACTGATGCACAACGGGTGCTTCGACTTCGGCCTCATTGATACCGGAGACCTCAATAAACCGGGCAACCAGATCCTGTTGATCCGCATCCGGATAGAGTGCAGCAACCAGCGGGGCAATGCGCTCCGCCAACATCCGGCACACCGGGTTATATTCAGCTTGGGATTGATTCATTAGTCAGCTCTTATATTCTTTCATATCCAGTTCAACGGCTTCAGTGATTTCCTGCAAAATATCCGGAAAGGCTGAAGTGATGCGATTCCATGAGGGAATAAACGGGGTTTCCATCGGCGTATCCAGAAAGTGATTCCCCGCAATCATAATATTCTCGGAGAACAACTCAACCGCTGTTTCTTCCTTATGTATATCTAAACCCAAACCATTCATAATCGCGTCATTCCGGTAAGACTCGATCAAGTCCAGGGCAATACGAAAATAAGTAGCCTTTAAGGTTCTGAAACCTTCCGGAGAAAACACCACACCCTCAGCCGCCAGCTTACGGAAAAATGCCTTGGAAATATCAATCGACATTTTCGACAGACCTGCCTCCACATCATCCGCCGAAAGATCCTGATGTTTATGATCATAGACATCAGCGATATCCACCTGACAAATGCGATTGGAGCTGATGTTGCGCTTCACTTCAGACAACACACCAATCTCCAGCCCCCAATCTGACGGGATACGCAAATCAGAAATCACACCGGTACGAAATGCAAACTCGCCCGCCAGCGGATAACGGTAAGAGTCCATATAATCCAGGAACACTTTGGCTCTGCCATGCTTTTCGCCCGCTGTTTTTTTCAAAGCGCGTATTAAAGGTGTCACCAGCAACCGCGTCACCCGGCCATTCATGGTCTGATTGGCGATGCGTGTATAGAACCCTTTGGCAAACGCATAATTAAACTGTGGATTAGCCACGGGGTAAATTAACCGCGCCAGCAACGACCGGTCATAAGTGACAATATCACAGTCATGCAACGCAACCGACTGAACTCTTGCCGAACCCAACGTGTAGCCAATCATGTACCACACATTGCGCCCCTTGCCCGGCGCTTCCGGCGCAATCCCTTCGCTCACCAACTTACGGTGTATAGCCTTCATGCGCGGGCCGTCATTCCAGATCACCTTAACGTTCTGTGGCAACACCGAAAAATATTCCAGCGCGTGGCGATACTGATCTTCGTCAGCACGATCTAAACCAATGACCACTTCCTCTAAATAAGGTACATGTTTTAACTCATCCACAATCGTCGCCAAAGCCGGTGTTTCCAGCTCTGAATAAAGACTAGGCAAAATGAGTCCCATAGGCCGGGTCTTACTGAATTTAAGTAAATCCTGTTCCAAGGCCTCAATGGGCCGATCCACCAAGTTATGCAGTGTTGTAATAATTCCGTTCTGATAAAAGTCCATCATCGCTCCTTGCAGATAAGGGTAAGTTACTATTCTTATGATTCCAACCAGCTCAGCACGGCCTGATTCCAACCGACCGGGCCACAGGCTTCAGTTATTTGCACATTATTATGATTAACTCCAGGTATTGCGTTCACAGGTGAGCGGATCACAACCGGTCGATCACTGCGTTCTAATAAAGGCACATCATTTTGCCCATCGCCCAGCGCCATAGTTTGAACCGTGCTTTGCCAAAGCTTCCGGTAGTAATCAGACAGAAAGGCGAGTGCATCACCTTTATCACTAAGACCCAGCAAGTGCACAAAACGGCCACCCCGGATCACCTGTAACTGATAGGGTGCCACACAATCGCCAAACCTTCTTAAACTTTCATCACTGTCTTCCCACAACAGTGGCTCAGAAAACTGCCGGCACTTAGCCCGTTCAGCTTTCTCTAACGTCAGACCAGTGCATTCAGCCACCTGCTCAGGCGTCATTTCCGAAAACCCTTTGAACTGAAATTCATGCTGTACTTTTAACGCTGCAGCCACATCAAGAATAGTACTCAACGGCACAGGGTTAAGGCTGGCGTATTCAAATTCGCAATTCCATGACTCAACCCGAAAAGCATCCGGCAACAACGAAATATCAATATCACCCGCCCGCCAGAAAATACCGGCACCGTTTTCAACAATAAAAGGGAAGTTGTTGCCTAACTCCACCCGAAGTTGCACCACCTCACTGGCCGTCTTACTGGTCGTCAAAATCCACGGAATACGCTGCTCATTCAGGCCACCAATAGCCGGTAGAGCTGCCTGAAATTCATAAGTATGATGATCAAGCAATGAGCCATCTAAATCAGTAAATAACAGTTTTCTCATGGGTGTACCTCAGGGTAGTCCGCCAGCCTACTGGTTGGTTTTAGATCAGGTAAAACAACCAATGACTAATAAATAGTTACAAGCAATCAGCGTGCCAAGACAGCCAAGCCACTTGTGAGAGAAACAAAAACCACTAATTATTTCATAAATATCAAATTTTTACATGAGACAGACAAAGCAACACAAGTGATCTTCCACTTACCGACGTACAAGGCACATTAGCTAGAAATGCACTATAATAGTGCTAAAAAAATATATTTTTCCGGGAATTACTGTAGTCAGTAGCCATAGAAATTTGACCAAAAACAGAGCAATGATTGACAACAAATCATTTTTATCCTAAAAAGCGACATGGCTTGTTTAGAGAGACCTGTCTTAAGCGGCAGTTAACGAGTCACATAAGTGTATTTAGTGTTAGTTCGACAACATGCAAGGCCACGTAGTTACAACAAGTATGATTAAGTACTTATTCAGTCGCTATTGGCTAGCCTTTCGTTCTATTGCCAGCTGCGGGGATATTTTGCTGTGCAAGACTGGAAAGGGAAGGCATTGCATACATGGAGTTGCTACATTGTTAATTTCTGGACGAAGGCCCGGCCTCAAAAAAAATAATAATAACTGGAGTCAGGTAATGGAACGTTACAATCTCCCCTCTGGTGGGATTGAAGTAGTCATGAACGAAGCTGAGGCGGGAGGAGCTATCGCTGCAACCGCTTCACCAACGATGTCATCAGAATGGCAACATCGCCTACCCAAGGCTCAAAAGATCAAGCCTTTCCGGTACATGGCTATCCGATCGGTTGTCTTTGTCGGCATCTTTGCGATTGTCGGCAACATCCCTGTGCATTCAAAAATCACAGACCCGGAACAGGTTGATGGTGTTGAACACCTTGTTCTGGACGAATTACAGGATGATACTGAAGAACAACTCGCTATAAATAAGATCAACGAGCAGGCCTATACTCAGGAACTGGCACTTCCTGTCGCCAGTGCTATAGAAACTTATGCGGGTCATGCTGTAGAGCCACTCCCGTCAGCACGCGATGGCGAATGGGAACTGCATCAGATTGTTCGCGGTGAAACGTTGGATGACATACTTAAACCACTGAAAGTCAGTACCACCGCAGAAGAACTGATGGCTGATGAAGCCATTAAAGAAGAATTAACCCGCCTCAAAACGGGTAAAAAGATTCTGGTACAGGTGAATGGTAAAAAAATTGAACAACTGATCTACGCTACAGGAAAACGCAAGGCTTATATTGTCTCGCTGCAAAATGACAAATATATAGGCAAATGGGATAGCGAACTATTTGAAGAGCAACACAACCGCATCGCTTTCACCATCCGTAACCCTTATCACTATGAAGCTACCAAAGCTGGCCTACCCAAGCCTATCTCCAGGCAGTTAGTCAAAATTTTCAAAAATCAGGTTAACTTCCGCAGCATTCAGATCGGTGATCAGGTCAGTACCATTTTTGAAGATTACCACTATCAAAGTGAACGGATTTACACCGGTAAAGTGTTAGCGGCTGAATTTAATCACCGTAAGAATATTTACCAACGGGTACGTTTTGTTCGGAATAAAGACCGGACGATGTACCTGGAGCCTGATGGTGATCTGGCTCTAAAAGAAGTGGCTTTTGCACGTTACCCTTTGAAGGGTGGCCGGCTATCTTCCGGTTTTGGTTTTCGTCATCACCCAATCCTGCGTAAGCGCCGCATGCATTCCGGCATTGATCTGGCAGCCCCACGTGGCACACCCATCTATGCGACAGGTGATGGCCGGGTGAGATTTGTCGGACGTAAAGGTGCCTATGGTAAAACTATCGAACTCAGCCACAGTGGTGGCATCATGACCCGCTATGGCCATATGTCAAAGTACAAACCCAAACTGGGTAGAGGTGCAAAAGTAAAACGGGGTGACGTTATCGGCTATGTCGGTTCAACCGGGCGTTCAAGCGGTAATCATGTTCATTATGAGTTCCGCATTCATGGCAAGGCAGTCAACCCGAAAACGGTTTCATTGCCAACCAAAGGTATTTTGACAGCCAAAGAAATGAAAAGCTTCAAACGGCTGGCTAAGAATATGCGCTACCAGTTGATAAAATTGCGTGATACGGCAGCCATTGACCGTAATGTTCGCCGCCAGTTTGGTGGTTAAAAAGAAAAAGGGGCTGCTAACATTAATTAGCAGCCCCTGAACGAAGTTGAAGCCCCAATCAGAAGCTAGACACAACACCCACAATTCCGCTTATATCTCCCCATCTTACCAATCCCCGGATTAAAGGTATTCGTCGGATCAAGCTCGCGATAAAACTCCTGCAAATCATTCTCAGCTTCATACAAATGCCCGACATTATGTTCCGCCGGATACTTCGCTCCCCGCGAATCCAGCAGTTCCAGCATCGCTTTTTTCACCGCTACCGGATCAGCACCCTTCTTGAGAATATAATCCTGATGGAACACATGACACATGAAGTGCCCGTAATACAATGAATGTTCAATCTGACTGCTGATGGCTTCCGGTAATTGTTCCACCCAGTTTTCATCATTGCGCCGCAATGCAATATCCAGCGCCAGAATGTCACCGACGTTATTACTGTGGACGGTCTGATAACGAATCGCTGCTCCCGCTGCTGCAAAACGTTGCAGATAAGCTTTGGCAGCCTCATCCGCTGTGCAGGCAAAATAGTTACCCTCGTTTTCTGGCGAAAGAAAGAAGGTTTGCAGGTAGTTTTCCGCTTCAGCAATACCGCCATCACTCATCTTCAGAATCAGATGATGTTCATAGTCATCACGGTATTTCAACAGGCGTTTCGGCAGGTGTTGCGGCCAGACCCTGCTTAGTTGCTGCATCACCCGGTCACTCATATAAGTCGGTAAAAACGACACCTTATTCAGCGTCGCATCCACCCGGCCTTTCACAGCAAACATCTTTGGTAATACATCAGTGCCTAAGTGATTAATAGTCAGAAAGGTGTCTTTACCGTAAGTCTCCGCAATATTAAAAATATCACGGTGCATGTATTCACCGACTTCAGGAACATTATCAAAGTTCTGCAAAATATCGCGGCGCAGACGCTCTAATACACCGGCGTCATTAGTACCGATATAAAAAGTTTTCTCTTCTGAAGCCACCGGAAAAGTATCCAGCCGCACGGCAAATACCGCCAACTTACCGGCACAGCCACTGGCCTCAAACAAGCGGCGTTTATCCGCATTAAACCGCGCCGGTGTATCCGCATCCACATCACGTATACGTTCGACATACTCACGGTCGGAAGCCAGGCCACTATCTGGCAGATTATTTTTGGCGAAGTCACCACTTTCCAGATTCGCCAGCATGGTTTCCGGATCATCACCTAGCTCAATACCCAGATGATTCACCAACTCCAGCTTACCTTCAGCAGTCACCTGTGCGAACAGCGCCATTTCCGTATAAGCCGGGCCACGTTTAACCAACGCACCACCGGAATTATTAGCAATGCCACCGACGATAGACGCCCCCAGACAGGAGGAACCAATCACCGAATGTGGTGCACGTTTTAGTGGCTTCAGCACTTTTTCCAGTGAGAACAAGGTTGCCCCCGGAAATCCCAGCGCCTGCTCACCGCCATTCAGCAACACAATATCATTCATCTGAAGCGTGTTGATCACCACCACCTCACGGTCATAATCATCACCACTCGGCGTTGAACCTTCCGTGAGTCCGGTCTTGGCCGCTTGCATAATGACAATCACATTTGCATCAACACAGGCCTGTAACACCCGCCACAGTTTAGTCAGGCTATCGGGGAACACCACCGCTAGTGCAGCACCGGAGCCGGAACGGAATCCGGTACGATAATACTCATTTCGTCGT
>CACVAV010000438.1:8254-11588 GCA_902727945.1 uncultured Thiotrichaceae bacterium
AATCACATTTGCATCAACACAGGCCTGTAACACCCGCCACAGTTTAGTCAGGCTATCGGGGAACACCACCGCTAGTGCAGCACCGGAGCCGGAACGGAATCCGGTACGATAATACTCATTTCGTCGTTCTTTGGACTGCACCTTAGCAGCCCCCAAAATCGTCTCTAATTGTCTAACCAGTTTTTCATTTGCCATGTCAATCACCTCCACTACTTAGCATACGCCACAGAAGGCAACCAGGTCACCAGATCCGGGAAAAAGAACACCAAAGACAAACCAATCAACTGCAGGATAACAAACGGAATCACACCCTTATAAATATCCAGCAGCGTCACACCCGGAGGACACACGCCTTTCAGATAAAACAATGCAAACCCAACCGGTGGCGTAAGAAACGAGGTTTGCAAGGTAACGGCCACTAATAAGGCAAACCAGACCAACTCGGGGTTATCCACCACACCGTGTCCATCAATGCCTAAATCCAAACCGGATACCACAGGAGCCAGTAATGGCAACATAATCAGCGTAATTTCAATCCAGTCGAGAAAGAAACCCAACAGAAAGACAATGAACAGGATAAACAGAATCAGCCCGAAATCTTCAAACGGCAGTCCCGTCAGCGTAGATTCAATCAGCTCATCACCACCCAGTTCCCGCAACACCAGTGCAAACACGGTAGCACCAACAAAAATTGCAAAGATGTAACCCGCTGTATTAAAGGTGTTCAGCACCACATCTTTCAGTACCGCAAAGTCCAGCTTACGATAAACCAAAGCCATCACGGTCGCCCCTACTGCACCGATACCGGAAGCCTCAGTTACTGTGGCAATACCCATAAAAATGGAACCCAGCACTGCAAGAATCAACAAAGCAGGTGGAATAATATCCAGAAACACCCGTCCGATGATCTTCCAGTCCGTTTTTTCAGCATGGTTACTGGCTAACGGCACATTTTCAGGATGTAACCGACCATAGATATAGATGTAAGTGATGTATAACAAGCCCAGGATCAAGCCGGGGAATACCGCACCCATAAACAAATCACCGACGGACAACGCCATCTGGTCACCCATGATCACCAGCATAATACTCGGTGGAATCAGGATACCTAAACAACCCGCGCTCGCCACTGTTCCCAGTGCAATACTCTTACTGTAATTCTGGTTCAGCATCACCGGTAAAGACATCAGACCCAGCAACACAACTGATGCACCGATAATACCGGTAGATGCGGCGAGAATAACGCCGATCAATGTCACCGTAATCGCCAGACCACCTTTCACATTACCAAACAAACGCTGCATCGAGTGCATCATCCGCTCAGCCACACCGGATTTATCCAGCATCAAACCCATAAAGATAAACATCGGCAGGGCGACCAGCACCCAGTTATCCATAACACTGTAAATACGCCCGACGGCCAAACCTAAGGTGTTGTAATCCAGACCTGTAATCGTGTCCAGGTACTCGTCAGAAAAATAACCAACCGCAGTAAACAGGATGGCAACACCACCCAACACCCAAGCCACCGGATAACCGGCGAACAGTAGCAGCATAAAGCTGGCGAACATCGCAACAACAAGAATCTCATTAATTTCCATTACTTTGACTCCTCGTCACTGCGTACCTGTACGCTAAATAAGTGTTTCAACATTGATATTCGGGCGGACTCCTCAGTAGGTTGAGGCGCATCCTCATCATGACGCAGTAACACCCATGACTGAATCAACCGGGCCAATGCAGCTAAGATCAATAAAAAGAAGGAGACGGGGATAACCAACTTGATAATCCACCGATGAGGCAGGCCCTGCGGGCTGGAAGATGACTCACCAATAGTAAAAGACTGCCACACCCAATCGATACTGTGATGAAATACGACCCAAGCGAAAGGCAGCAATAAAAACAGAATACCGAGAATTTCGACAATATATATCGCCTTGCGTGAGAAGTGCATCGACAGAATATCGACACGGATATGACTATTCTTGACCACGCCATAACTCAGGCCAAACATAATACCCACAGCATACAGATACCAGGTCAATTCTTCCAAGGTAACCATGGCACGGTTCATACCGTAACGCATGAAAACGGAAGCCAGTATCACACCAATCAAAGCTACATTGATCCATGCAAACAGACTTCCTGTTTTCTCTACAAAATTATTTAAAGCGGCCACTACCGGAATGTGAAGTGGCGAAGATTCATCTGCACTCATACCCATGGTGCTTCTCCTGCGAGGGGTTGAAACTTGACATAACCAATGCCCCGAATAAGGGCAGAAAGGCTGGAATTACCAGCCAATCAACCAGTATAAAACCAAACTTTAGCTTTACTTACCTACAGGTAAATAAGCCGCCTCACCCCAAACAGCATAACCTTTACGGAATTCCGCCAGATTTTCCCAGATAGCCTTGAACTCACCATCTTTTGCAGATTCTTCAGCCACTACTTCGTCCCATTTGCTTTCAAATGCGGCCAGCATTTCATCAGACCAGTAGCGGTTCTCAACCCCGTTCTTTTCGATATTTTCCTGCATCACCGGAAACTGCATAGACTCGCCCATGGCGTAAGCATCCAGAATCGCTGCTTTACAGGCGGTCTCAACCTGGTTTTGCTGCTGGCTGCTCATTTCTTTCCAGGTCTCACCATTGATAATCAATTCAAACAAGGTAGAAGGTTGATGCCAGCCGGGGAAGTAGTTGTACTTGAGAATTTTATGAAAACCCAGGTTCTTATCAATCGCAGGCATGGAGAATTCAGTGGCATCAATCGCACCTTTTTCCAGTGCAGGGAAAATTTCACTGGATGGCAACAGGGAAGTAGAAACGCCCAACTTTTCCATCACTAATGCACCAAGCCCGAAGAAACGCATGCGCAAGCCTTCCAGATCTTCCGGCTTGTTGATTTCCTTAGAGAACCAGCCTGAAGTTTCCGGAGCCACCATGCCACAAGGAATCGCATGTACATTCAGGTTCTTCTTAGCATACATTTCCTGCCACAACTTACGGCCATCGCCATAATAAACCCAAGCCAGAAACTCACCTACATTCGGACCAAAGGGCACAGCAGAGAACATCGCAGCACCATTACCCAATACACCCGTGTTATAACCCGGTGTGGTGTAGCCTGCATTAACCTGTCCTTTGCTCACTGCTTCCAAAATTTCCTTTGGTGGAATCAATTTGCCCGGCTCGTAAATTTTAACCTTAACGCTACTACCGGAAGCTGCCAGGTTCTCAGCCAACCACTTGGGGGTTGTTCCCAAACCGGGCAGGTGAGTACCAAAGTAAACCGGTAACTTCAATAATACTTTTTTATCTTCAGCATTAGC
>CACVAV010000439.1 GCA_902727945.1 uncultured Thiotrichaceae bacterium
GCTTATATCTGCGGCGAAGAAACCGCATTACTGGAATCGCTGGAAGGTAAAAAAGGTCAGCCACGTTTTAAACCACCCTTTCCGGCCAGCTACGGTTTGTATGGCCGACCCACTACCGTCAATAACACGGAAACGTTAGCCTCTGTTCCGATCATTTTGCGTAATGGTAGCCGTTGGTTTGCGGATTTGGGTGTGAAGAATTCCGGTGGTGAGAAGCTGTTTTCAGTGTCGGGTCATGTGAACAAGCCGGGTAATTATGAGGTGCCGATGGGTATGTCATTTGCTGAGTTGCTGGATCTGGCGGGTGGTGTGCGCAAAGGCCATAAGCTCAAAGCGGTGATTCCCGGTGGTTCTTCGGTGCCGGTGGTGCCGGGCGAGACCATGATGACGCTGAACATGGATTATGACTCGATTATGAAAGCGGGTTCTTATTTAGGTTCCGGTGCAGTTGTTGTCATGGACGAAACTACGGATATGGTCAAAGTCCTACAGCGTATTTCACAGTTTTATTACTCTGAATCCTGCGGTCAATGTACGCCTTGCCGTGAAGGCACGGGCTGGTTGTATCGTATGCTGACACGGATGGTGGCCGGTAAAGGCCGACAGGAAGACATAACCCGACTGGAAGATGTCGCGCATAAAATCGAGGGGCGCACTATTTGTGCGCTCGGTGAGGCGGCGGCGATGCCGGTGTGGAGTTTTATCAAGCACTTCCGGCCTGAATTCGAGTATTATGTTGAGCATGGTCACAGTATGGTGTCAGCAAAAGCCGCCGCTGCATCCACGTTGAAGGAGGCTTCATGACGGATCAGCCAGCCGGAATGGTGAGCATCGAGGTAAATGGCAAGGCCTTACTGGCTCCGAGCGGCTCGATGTTAATTGAAGCGACGGATGCTGCCGGAATCACTGTGCCGCGCTTTTGTTATCACAAAAAATTATCGATAGCCGCTAATTGCCGGATGTGTCTGGTTGACGTGGAAAAAGCCGGTAAGCCACTGCCTGCTTGTGCGACACCGGTTAATGATGGCATGAAAGTCTGGACGCACTCAGAAAAAGCTAAGGCTGCACAGGCCGATGTGATGGAATTTCTGCTGATTAATCACCCGCTGGATTGTCCGATTTGCGATCAGGGCGGTGAATGTGAGTTGCAGGATGTGTCGATGGGTTATGGCAATAGCAGTTCACAGTTTGTCGAGATGAAACGCGTGGTGCAGGATAAAGACATCGGGCCATTGATTGAAACTGAAATGACCCGTTGTATTCATTGTATGCGCTGTGTGCGTTTCGGCGAGGAAATTGCCGGACTGCGTGAGTTAGGTGCAACCGGTCGTAGTGAACATGTGGAAGTTGGCACGTATATCTCTAAATCCATGAAATCTGAATTATCCGGCAATGTGATTGACTTGTGTCCGGTGGGCGCGCTGACCGCGAAACCTTCAAGGTATAAGGCGCGGGCGTGGGAAATGCGTTCGCATGACAGTATTGCACCGCATGATTCGGTGGGTTCCAATATTTCCGTGCATACCTTCGATGGTGAAGTGGTGCGGGTGGTTCCTAAAGAAAACGAGGCGATTAATGAGTGCTGGATTTCAGATCGGGATCGCTTTAGTTATCAGGGTCTGAACAGTCATGACCGTTTATTAGCACCACAAATCAAACGTGACGGCCAGTGGCAGGAAGTCAGTTGGCCGGAAGCATTAGATACTGTTGCTGCTATATTGTCTGATGCTGATAGTGAGCAGGTGGGGGCTTTGGCCTCGCCGACTTCAACGCTGGAAGAATTATACCTTTTCCAGAAACTCATGCGTGGAGCGGGTATTGCTAATATTGATCATCGCCTGCGCCAGGCTGATTTCTCTGATCAGGCGAATGTATCCGCTGCACCGGCTTTGGGTGTGAGTATTGAGGATTTGGAGAACCAGCAGGCTGTTTTGCTGCTGGGTTCTAATGCACGACAGGAACAACCGTTATTAAACCATCGTCTGAAGAAAGCAGTGGCTTCAGGTGGTGTTGTCATGGCTTTGAATCCGAGGTGGGTGGACTTTAATTATGAAGTAGAGCAGGTCGTTGTTAAGCCGCTGGATATGGTGGCGGGGATGGCAGCGATGGTCAGGGCGATTAGCGAGCTGGCTGATAAACCGTTGCCGGATGAAGTGGTTGATATTTGCGAAGGCTCCGAAGTAACGGATCGGGAAAAGCAGATTGCTGCACACTTGTTGGGTGCTGAGCATTCGATGGTGCTGATGGGGAATATGGCGATGCA
>CACVAV010000440.1 GCA_902727945.1 uncultured Thiotrichaceae bacterium
GCTACGTTTTCAGTGCCCAGTAGTGTCTGCAAAGCGATCAGGATCTGGCGGGTCAGGCGTTCCTGCACCTGTGGCCGTTGACCGAAAAAACGCACGATCCGGTTGATTTTGGACAGGCCAATAATTTTGTCACTGGGGATATAAGCCACTTTAGCCCGTCCGTCAATGGTGACAAAATGGTGTTCACAGGTACTGGTCAGGTCAATATCCCATACCTTGACCATTTCCCGTGCGCCCATTTTATTTTCAATCAATGCTATACGCGGAAATTGCTGGTAGTCCAGTCCTGAGAAAATTTCATGCACATACATTTTGGCAATGCGGTGCGGTGTTTCTGTCAGACTGTCATCATTCAAATCCAGCCCGAGTGTGCTGACGACTTCGCCCATCAATGTTTTAATTTTGTCATACTTTTCCTGAGAACTCAGACCATTATCCAGCATCGGGGTTTCCAGTCCGTGTTCCAATAGTGCATTCCTGACTAGTTCAGCTTCAGGACTGAGCGCTGTCGGTACATTCCGGGTTGGATAGTTTGTCATGATAGTTCTCCGTGTGTATGGCTGCAGCGCATTTCGCCTGTAGTTTATATGACTAATAGTGGTGTTTGCCCTGTTATTTATCAAGAGAAATCACTTTGGTACGGGGTATTTGTGCGTATGGCGTAGCGCAATGATCAAGCTGGTTGACTTGCCTGACCATTACTGTCAGTTTGCCTGATTTGTTCTTTTAGCGGCCTGAATGGATGCGTATTTTCCTTGCCCCGATGGAAGGTGTGGTGGATTACACCATGCGCGACTTACTGACACGAATGGGTGGTTTTGACCGTTGTGTGACTGAATTTGTGCGCATTACCGAACAACGTTTGCCCGCCCGTGTATTCCGGCGCTTTTGCCCGGAGTTAGAAAATGGTGGCAAGACAGCCGCCGGAACACCGGTTTATGTGCAGTTACTGGGCGGTAATCCGTATTATATGGCGTTAAATGCACGCAAGGCGGAAAAGGTCGGTGCGCCCGGTATTGATCTGAATTTCGGCTGTCCGTCTAAGACTGTTAACCGCAATGATGGCGGTTCTGCTTTGCTGCGTGAGCCGGAGCGGGTACACGCGATTGTGAAATCAGTGCGGGAGGCAGTGAGTGACGACATTCCGGTCACAGCGAAAATCCGTTTAGGTTTTAATGATGCGAGTTTGTTGGATGATATTGCCGGTGGTGTGGCGGAAGCCGGTGCTAATGAATTGTGTATTCACGCCCGCACCCGGCTGGATGGTTATAAACCCCCTGCGTATTGGCAACATATTGCAGCAATCCGCAAAAAGCTGGATATTCCGGTGGTAGTCAACGGTGAGATATGGTCGCCGCAAGATGCGCGGAAGGCACAACTGGAGAGTGGTTGTGCAGATGTCATGCTAGGGCGCGGTAGTTTATGCCGCCCTGATTTGGCGCGTGCTATCCGGGCTGATCAGGATGGACAGATTTATACAGCGCTGAGCTGGGAAGAAGTACTGGAAATTATGATTGGCTACATTCCGGCACTGGAAGGTGGCAACCATAAATTCGCCCCGAACCGGGTCAAGCAATGGCTGAATTATATGCGGCGTGAATACCCCGAAGCGGAAGTTTTATTTCAGCATTTAAAGCGCATGAAAACCTTAGAAGATATTAAACATTGCCTGCACAACTGGCAGGTACCCAAAGGAGAAATTAATGAGTCAGGCAGATAAGGCAGCTAATAACCCGGATCAGGAAGCAGCAAAAAACCAACGTCATAATGACCGCATGAAGCGTAAGAAGGAAATCATTGATGCGCATATTGCCAGCGCTGATCAGGAAAAAGGCCTGATGATTGTTCTGACCGGTAATGGCAAAGGTAAATCCAGTTCGGCATTTGGCATGGTCGCCCGTTCAGTGGGCCATGGCATGAAAGTGGGTGTGTGTCAGTTCCTGAAAAGCCGTACCGATACGGGTGAAGAAGCCTTTTTTGGTAAATTGGATAAAGTGGAATGGCATGTGTTGGGCGATGGTTTTACCTGGGATACACAGGATCGGGCGCAAGATATTGCGACCTCTGAACGTGGGTGGGCAATTGCTGAGAAAATGCTGAATGATCCATCTTATGATCTGGTGGTGCTGGATGAACTGACTTACCTGTTGAGCTATAACTATCTGGATAAAGATACTGTGTTGGATGCGTTGCAAAGCCGTCCTGCGATGCAGCATGTGGTGGTCACGGGGCGGGCGGCGATTGATGAGTTGTGTGATAT
>CACVAV010000441.1 GCA_902727945.1 uncultured Thiotrichaceae bacterium
TTTTCAGTATTCTTAAGTGTGTGTTTCTGGTGTGTCGTATTGAGTGTGGTAGTATTTGATGCTAATAAAGTTATACGTTTGAGGTCGTGATCTATGAAACTTGCAATACACACTGATGCAGCACCCGCATTGAGAAAAAATTTCACCATGCGCGAAAAAACGGTTCGTGAACTGGAATTTTTAACCAGGTTAACCGGCAAAAAACAAAGTCAGGTTATTCAGGAATTGATTCACAAAGAATCAGAAGCTAAGCGTAATGAATTACGTTTAGAAAAACTCAGGAGTTTGAAAGGCAGATTCACCGGATTGATTGGTGAGGAGCAATCAATCCAGCGCATGAAAAGTGAGAGGGTTTTATGACGCAGCGTGTATTTGTTGATGCCAATATTATTAACGATCTTTACGATGCGGAGCGTCCCGGTCACAAACCCAGTTTTCAATGCCTTGAATATTTTCTGGAGCAGGACGTTACTTTGGTCACCAGCTGTGATCTTGTCACCACGGTGTA
Organism: uncultured Thiotrichaceae bacterium; assembly: GCA_902727945.1. GTDB lineage: Bacteria > Pseudomonadota > Gammaproteobacteria > Thiotrichales > Thiotrichaceae > Thiolinea. The sequence goes on from CACVAV010000441.1 coordinate 509, forward strand.
TTACATCACAGCAAGAAGTAAGGATGCAGTTCAGGCGCTGGATGCTTTGGCTGAAGTGAATGATATTTTCGAGATTGTTCCGTTTGATAATGCACTGTTATCACAGGCCATCGGATTGATGCAGGAGGATGAGGATTACAAAGACCTGGAAGATACTCTGCAATTTGTCATGGCAAAACAGGCGGAGTGTGATCTGATACTAACGAATGATAAGCGGTTTGTTGCCAAGGAAATGCAACTTTTCAGTAGTGCCGGTTTTCTTGCGACCATTGATAACATCGCTGATTAGAAAAAGGGTGTCTGTGAAGCTGGACAAAAAGAGCAATGCTTCACAGACACCCCAGAGGTGTTTTACTAAACCGGCTTGGTATTACTCATAGTTCTGGCCGGAACACTTCTTGGTCTCAGTATTAAAGTTACCGCATGGCTTACCGTCAGTTTCTTCACCTGTCCAGTCAGCCACTACCACTTTGGATGATTCAAGAAAGTCAGACCACGCATCACCGGCCACTTCTTCTTCAGTCTGCCATACGGTTTCAAACTGACCATCTTCCTGGATTTCGCCGATGAACACCGGTTTGGTGATGTGATGATTCGGTAACATTTTGGCGGTACCACCGGTCATGTTAGGTGTTTCTAAACCGATAATGGCTTCAGATACCTTATCAACATCGGTAGTACCGGCTTTTTCCAGCGCCTGTATCCACAGGTTGAAGCCGATAACATGGGCTTCCATCGGGTCATTAGTGACGCGCTTATCATCCTTGATAAAGGCTTTCCAGTTTTTGATGAACTCAGCATTTTTGTCATCTTCAACGCTCATGAAGTAGTTCCATGCCGCCAGATGACCCACCAATGGCTTGGTGTCGATACCGGATAATTCTTCTTCACCGACTGAGAATGCAACGACCGGAATATCTTCTGCTGAAATACCCTGATTACCCAGTTCCTTGTAGAAAGGCACGTTAGCATCACCGTTAATGGTCGATACTACTGCGGTTTGCTTGCCTTCGCCGCCGAATTTCTTGATATCAGAAACAATCGACTGCCAGTCGGCATGACCAAACGGCGTGTAGTTGATCATGATGTCTTCTTCAGCCACACCTTTAGATTTCAGGTAAGCTTCCAGAATTTTGTTGGTCGTGCGTGGATAAACATAATCCGTACCCGCTAATACCCAGCGCTTCACTTCCAGATCATTCATCAGATAATCAACCGCAGGAATCGCCTGTTGGTTAGGCGCAGCACCGGTATAGAATACATTCTTGGAAGATTCTTCACCTTCATACTGAACGGGGTAAAACAACAGGCCATTCAGCTCTTCAAAAACCGGTAATACGGATTTACGTGAAACGGATGTCCAGCAGCCAAACGTCGCCGCCACCTTTTCTTTTTCCAGTAATTCACGGGCTTTTTCAGCGAATAACGGCCAGTCTGAAGCAGGATCAACCACCACGGCTTCCAGTTTTTTACCCAGTACACCGCCTTTTTTGTTCTGCTCATCAATCAACATCAGCATGGTGTCTTTCAGTGTGGTTTCACTGATTGCCATAGTGCCGGACAGGGAGTGCAGAACACCAACCTTGATAGTGTCTTCGGCGGCAACTGTTGTTACACCGGCGAGACCTATACTCAGACTGGTCGCAACTGTCAGGAGTGTTTGTTTCAGGCTTTTGAATCGCATTAATACACCTACATGAAAAATTAATAACATTTCATGTGAAGCATGAACCGTGCCAATCCGTA
>CACVAV010000442.1 GCA_902727945.1 uncultured Thiotrichaceae bacterium
AGACTGCGCAGTGCCAATCGCCGCTAATCCTGCCACACCAGCACCAATCACCATTACTTTAGCAGGTGGCACTTTTCCGGCAGCAGTTATCTGGCCGGTGAAAAATCGTCCGAAATGATTACCGGCTTCGATGACCGAACGATAACCGGCGATATTGGCCATGGATGACAGCGCATCCATTTTCTGAGCGCGGCTGATGCGTGGCACCATGTCCATCGCCAGCACACTGATATTTTTGGCATTCGCTGCATCAAGTAAGTCTTTGTTTTGTCCGGGCCAGAAAAAACTGATCAGGGTTTTACCGTTAGGAATCGCAGTAACTTCATCTTCTGAGGGTGGCCTTACCTTGATAATAATATCAGCATCACTTAGCAATGATTCAGCTGAATCGGCTATTTCAACACCCGCCTCACGATAGTCATCGTCAGAGAAACCAGCAGCGGCACCCGCCCCGCTTTCAATCATACACTGATAACCCATTTTACTGAGATGACGGGAACTGTCCGGCGTTAATGCTACCCGGAACTCACCCGGATAACGTTCGCGAAGCGCACCGACCCGATGAGAAGATTGTTGTGTTTCCGGCTTAGATTCCACTGCCTCTGTGGTAGTTGACATAGCACCTCCATTGAATTGATTAAATAACGTCTACAGCACCGACACTGACGGACTTGCCGTAAACATACCATTAAAACAAGGGCAGCATTTTATCATTGGGGTAAAACGCCCTCAATACTCACAAAGATTAGCCTCTGATGCGGTAGTGGGAACAGCCTGAGTCAGGCCGCTAAGTAATCCGGAGTCTGCATATCATTCAAACGGCTACGCACCCGCACAAACTCAAATACCAGTGTATTACCCTGATAAATCGCTTCCAGTGCCACATCCGTAGACAAAATCAGCTGCACCTTCTGATCATACAACTCATCCACAAAATTCAGAAAACGCCGTGCCGGATTCTCACTCTCTTCATTCAACACCGGCAGGTCTGAAACAATAATCGCCTCATAATTCTCCGCCAACTCAATATAGTCACTGGTGGCACGCGGTCCGTCAAACAACACCGCAAAGTCCATCCAGATGATATTGTCAGCTTTTTTGCGCACCGGCAGTGTGCGGTGATTGATGGTAATTTCAATATCGGTCTCAATCTCACCCCTGGCCATTTCTGCAAAACGTGTTTCCAGTTCCTTATCCGACTGAGAAACATTTTTCCGCTGCGCATTAGAAATACCTTCGGCAATATCCTTCATGCGGTAATCAACGCCGTTATCCAACTCAACAATGTGCATGTGTTGTTTAATCAACTCAATCGCCGGTAAAAAACGTACCCGTTGCAGGCCATTCTTGTATAAATCATCCGGAATCCGGTTCGATGTGGTCACAATGACCACATCATTCTGCATCAACCCTTCAATCACATGCGCCAGAATCATCGCATCACCAATATCCAGCACGTGGAATTCATCAATACACAATAATTCGACATCCGCCGCCATTTTCTTAGCCACTTCTTCCAGCGGACTTTCATGGCCACTACCCAGCTTACGCAGCTCCTCATGCACCATTAGCATAAAGTGGTGATAATGATAGCGCTGCTTTTCAAGAATATTCACTTCAGTGAAAAACTGATCCATGATCCAGGTTTTGCCACGACCAACGCCACCCCAGAAATAAGCGCCTTTGACGGTAATTTCTTTCTTTTCCTGTTTGCGCGAGAAAAAACTGAAACCCTTTTTCTTTAACTGCGGTGGTGGCGTAGGATTTTCCAACTCATCCAATAGGCTCTGTAATACAGTAATCGCCTTCTCCTGAGCAGGATCGTGCTGAATCTGGCCGGATTTAATGTCCTGTTGATAACGCGCAAGCAAGCTCATGATAAAAGTCTTGGGGTTAGGGAAAACAGGCGCATTGTCGACAATCTGCCATTTACCTGTCAACCACCACCCCGAAATTTTTACCCGTCAAGGCGATTAGCCGTATGACCTCAGTCAGATGCAGCGCATCCAGGCACAATAGACGTGTATCTTTGGCAAACTCCTCCGCAATCGCCTGTAAGGGTGCTTCCTGATCCGGGTGCTGCTTAATCGCTTTATGCAGCATTTCCATGAAGTGATGGAAATGAAAACGTTTTTTTGCAGGGTGTTTCTACTGACTCAAAGAACAGACCCATCAGCCAGGCTTTACCCGGCCAACACCGCCCCAAAGGTAAAGACCCTTTGATGATGGCGGAAAAACTGT
>CACVAV010000443.1 GCA_902727945.1 uncultured Thiotrichaceae bacterium
TTTAATCCCATGCTGAATGCGGTTTGCATCGGAATGCCTAACCCATCAATACCGAGACTGGCCGCCAGTGGCATGGGGGCCAGCATTTGTGCGGCATCCAATTCACCCACCGCTACCCGGTCACGAATATTCGCCCATGAGGTTTCGCGTTGAAGTTGTACATTTAAACCGTATTTCTCAAAGGTTCCCCGCTCATAAGCGGCAATCAGCACAGCAGCATCAGTCAGCGGCAGGAATCCGATTTTCAGGCTGGTTTTTTCTGGTGGTAAGTGTAGCAGGTGCGGGGTCATAGCTTGCCATCCAGTAAGGTCATTGAGGCAATGAAGTTACGGGCAGCCTCACCGATTTTCATATTACGATCCATCGCCATTTTACGCAGTAGTTGGTAGGCGGCTTCTTCATTGAGCTGGCGGTATTCCATTAAAATACCCTTGGCTTTATCGACGTCCTTGCGATCATCTAAACGCTGTTTACAGCCTTCTAATTCAGAGCGCAGATCATGAAAGGCTTTAAATCTGGCGATGGCGACATCTAATACTGCTTTGAGGCGTGTATTCGATAAACCATCAACAATATAAGCGCTGACACCTGCATTAATGGCTGCTTGCGTGGTTTTATAGTCACTGCGATCGGCAAAGAATACAATAGGACGGGGTATTTCCCGGTCAACGCTGCGTAAAGATTCCAGCGTATCCCGGTCGGGGCTTTCCATATCGATAATGATCATGTCAGGCGTGTGTTGCCGGACTAGTTTCAGTAAGTCGGTATCCCTGTCCATGGCGATGCATAACACATTGGGGTAACCCGCTTTTACCAACCCCTCTTTGATATCTTCCGAGCGCTCAGTATCGTTGTCGAGCAGCATGACTTTCATTGTTTGTATTCCTGATAATTCAGAGCAGTGGTATGGGTAAGTTCCGGAAATTTAAACGGTCAGATACCGTTGCACTAAACCATCATCTAATTGATCCATCGCACCTTCTGCCACTTGCCTGCCGCGATCCAGAATACAGAAGCGGTCACCTACCCGCCGTGCAAACGGTAATTTCTGTTCTACCAGCAATACAGTCAGCCCGATTTCCTTATTCAGGCGCTGAATAATATCGCCGATCTCCGTGATAATATTGGGCTGAATGCCTTCGGTTGGTTCATCCAGAATCAATAACTTCGGATCAAGCACCAGCGCCCGGCCAATCGCCAGTTGCTGTTGCTGGCCACCGGAAAGGTCACCCCCGCGCCGATCCAGCATTTCCTTCAACACCGGAAATAGCTCAAAGATAAAGGAGGGGATAGTGCGTATTTTATCGCGGCGTGCGGGCAGGCCAATCAACAGGTTTTCTTCCACCGTCAGCAGTGAGAAAATCTGCCGTCCTTGTGGCACATAGCCAATACCAAGATTGGCGCGCCGCTCCACATCGTATTTCAGCAGGTTGTCATTCTGGTATTGAATCACACCATCCTTGACTGGTAACAGACCCATAATGCATTGCAGTAAGGTGGTTTTGCCGACACCATTCCTGCCCATTAATACCGTGCATTCACCTTCGGGAACCTGCATATCCAGATCCCAGAGCGTGTGGCTTTCACCGTAATATTGATTTATTTTTTCTACAGTTAACATTTTTATTTATTCTCCCAGATAGACTTCAACGACTTTGGGGTTATTCTGCACATCGTCCATACTGCCTTCCGCTAGTACGCTGCCTTGATGCAGCACGGTTACCCGCCGGGCGATTGAGCGCACAAAATCCATATCGTGCTCAACGACAACCACTGAATGTTTGCCTGCTAATGAGGTCAGTAATTCAGCGGTACGATCCATTTCCTGGTGTGTCATGCCTGCCACCGGCTCATCCACCAGCAATAAATGCGGTTTCTGCACTATTAGCATGCCAATCTCCAGCCATTGTTTCTGGCCATGTGATAAGGCGCCGGATGGTTTGTCATATTGTTCAACCAGACCAATGGTGTGCAGGGTTTCATCAATCAAATCCTGCTGCTCACCACTGAGCCGGGCGGTCAGGCTATACCAGACCTTTTTGTTACCGTGCATGGCTAATTCGAGATTTTCCGCCACGGTATGTGATTCAAATACTGTAGGTTTCTGAAACTTACGCCCTATACCGGCGGTGGCAATTTCCGGCTCAGTCAGGCGTAATAAATTAATGTCGCTGCCGAAATAAGCGCGGCCACTGTCAGGTTGAGTTTTACCGGTGATAATGTCCATCAT
>CACVAV010000444.1 GCA_902727945.1 uncultured Thiotrichaceae bacterium
CAGTAAGACCTACCCACCGGTCAATGGTGGCGGTGCATTCTTTGGCGACTATTGCAACTGGTCAATCATAGAACAATACGCTGATTTCTTTCACCACTCTCCGGTCGCACGAATCGCCGCACAGTTGATGGAATCTTCTGAAACCAGGCTTTTTCATGAACATGTACTGGTGAAGGAACCCGGCAGCCAGAATGTAACACCCTGGCATCATGACCAACCTTACTACTGCGTGGATGGCCAACAAGTCGTTAGCCTGTGGATACCTCTGGATAATGTGGCGCAGAATTCATGCCCGGAATTTGTCAAAGGCTCTCATAACTGGGGTAAATGGTTCATGCCACGAAAATTCACTGGGGTTGACTATAATCATACTGACTCCAAACTGGAACCGATTCCTGATTTTGATACTGAAAGAGACCAATATGAATTCCTGTCATGGGATCTGCAGGCGGGTGATGCTATCTGAAACCAGCGCCAGAACTGTTTAATCACTATGAAAACAATAATAAACCCGCTAATCGTACTAATGCTCCTGTTACTAACAGGCTGTGTAAACCTGCCTGGCGGACTTTCCTATCAGGGCAAGCCCCGGCCAGTCCAGGACATCGATTTCATGGCCGACGTCAGCTATGTGGATAACAATAAAAAACGTCATGTAGAACAGGAAATTTTCGATGAAGTATTCCGCACCATAGACCAGGCCAGGCGCCTCATTCTCGTTGATATGTTTTTGTATAACGACTTTCAGGGGCCGGTAAAAGAAACCACACGCGCACTATCCGGCGAATTAACCACCCGTTTAATCCGACAGAAAAAGAAACACCCGGATATGCAAGTCATCGTCATCACCGACCCGATTAATACTGTCTACGGTGGTTTGCCCTCAAAACAATTTGCCAGCCTGCGGGCAGCAGGTATTCAGGTCGTTATCACCGACCTGGACAAACTGCCTGATAGCAGCCCGCTGTATTCTATTTTCTGGCGCTTATTCATTAAACCATTTGGCAATAGCAAAGGTAGTCTGCTGCCAAACCCCTTCGGCGAAGGCCGGGTGAGCGTCAGGAGCTACCTGAAGTTACTGAACATTAAAGCCAACCACCGTAAAGTTCTGATTGCTGATAACGGCGCTGATTTTGTTGGACTGGTAACCTCCGCTAACCCACATGACGGTAGTAGTGCACACCGCAATACCGCTGTTAAGTTCAATGGTCTGGCAGTAAACGACCTGTTGGATACAGAGAAAGCCGTATTGGCATTCTCCGGCGCTGCCCTGCCCGACATTGAATTGCCTAAGCAGCAGAGACCTGCCAAAACGACGCTTCAGGTACTAACGGAAGGTAAAATTAAAACGGTGTTACTGCAAACTTTACTCAATGCAAAACAAGGGGATCGTATTGACCTCAGCATGTTTTACCTCTCGGATCGGGATGTAGTCATTGCGCTAAAACAACTGAAACAGCGGGGTGTCGCGGCAAGAATTCTGCTAGATCCTAACAAGGATGCATTCGGCTTTGATAAAAACGGTATTCCCAACCGGCAGGTTGCGCATGAATTGCACAAGGCCGGAGTGCCGGTGCGCTGGTGTGATACACAAGGTGAACAGTGCCATGCAAAAATGCTGATCGGTCATTATCGTAATGGCACTGGCTTGGTCATACTCGGCTCCGCTAATTTCACCCATCGCAATCTGAATGACCTTAATCTGGAAACCGATGTCGCAGTACGCAGCCCTGTAACCACCCCGTTTATGCGAGAAGCTCAGGCACATTTTGACCTGATGTGGAACAATGCACCGGGGCGTAAATTCAGTGCTGACTATGAAAAATATAAAGATGAATCACTCTTCAGAAAAGGGCTGTACCGGCTAATGGAATCATCGGGGATCAGTACGTTTTAGGCTCATATTTCATCCAGCGCATACTGCATCAATAATTCCTGCGACATAAATGATAGCGCCCGCTGATGAGTTGACTCCAACTTAATCGGTGGCGCACAACCGGCTATCTCGGCCTCCAGCCAGCGTAGTGCGCACACACACCAACAATCACCTGCTTTCAAACCCGGAAAGCCCAGTTGTGGACGCGGTGTCACCAGATCATTGCCCTGCGCCCATGAGAAACGTAAAAATTCCTCAGTTACCTGAGCACAAATCACGTGAGACCCCAAATCCTGTTTATCCGTACGACAGGAGCCATCGCGAAAAAAGCCGGTCATCGGATCAAAACAAC
>CACVAV010000445.1 GCA_902727945.1 uncultured Thiotrichaceae bacterium
CTTGGATTAGCGCTCGCCTTATTGATTAATGATCCGTTTCCCGGCCAGGGTCTGGTCAGAATCCTGTTGATTTCACCTTTCTTCGTTATGCCGACGGTTAATGCGCTGCTGTGGAAGCATATGATGATGAACCCGATCTACGGGGTGCTGTCACAGATCTCGGTGTTCTTCGGGGCGGTGCCGATAAACTGGTTACAGGATCTGCCCTTATTTTCCATCATTATTATGCTGAGCTGGCAATGGATGCCGTTTGCCTGTCTGATCTTTATCACCTCACTGCAATCGATGGATAAAGACCAGCTGGAAGCTTCATCTATTGATGGTGCGACGTTCTGGCAACAATTCCGCTATTTATACCTGCCTCATCTGGCCCGTCCTATGTCAGTGGTGATCATGATTGAAGTGATCTTCCTGCTGAGTGTTTTTGCAGAAATTTTCATAACAACTTCAGGTGGCCCGGGTACCGCGAGTACTAACCTTGCTTATCTGATTTTCGCTGAAGCGCTGTTGAACTTTGATGTGGGCGCTGCCTCAGCGGGTGCGGTATTTGCCATTATTCTGGCGAACATCGTGGCTATCTTCCTGATCCGTATGATTGGCAAAAACCTGGAGAACTAAGATTATGTTCGGAAGTTACGAATGGAATAGAACTTTAGTGATACGCACCATCGCTTCATGGGCGCTGGCCTTACTGGTGTTTTTTCCTATCTTATTTATGTTGGTGACCTCGTTTAAAACCGAGTTACAAGCCATTGCAGTGCCGTCCTTATGGCTATTTGAGCCGACACTGGAAAACTATACTGAAGTTCAGGAGCGTAGTGATTACATGCACTTTGCCTGGAACTCGATTATCACCAGTGTCATGTCAACGATTCTGGGGCTGTTGATTGCAGTGCCTGCTGCTTATAGTTTTGCTTTTTCACCGACCAAGCACAGTAAAGACATTATGATGTGGATGTTGTCCACTAAGATGATGCCTGCAGTGGGTGCGCTGATTCCGATCTACGTTATCTGTCAGAAGTTTGGTTTGCTGGATAGCCTGTTTGCCCTGACGGTTATTTTCACCATGATCAATCTACCGATTATGGTGTGGATGCTGTATTCAAATTTCAAGGATATTCCCTACGAAATACTGGAAGCCGCCCGTATGGACGGTGCAACCCTCTGGGATGAGTTCCGGCAGGTGATCTTTCCACTATCAATGGGTGGCATTGCTGCAACGGGTTTATTGTGTCTGGTGTTGTCATGGAATGAGGCCTTCTGGGTACTCAACCTGACGTCTGCTAACGCGGGCACACTCGCCTCGCTGGTAGCTTCTTACTCCAGTCCTGAGGGCTTGTTCTGGGCAAAATTATCAGCGGTATCCGTACTTGCTATTGGCCCGATCGTGGTATTCGGCTGGTTTAGCCAGAAACAATTGGTACAGGGATTGACCTTCGGTGCCGTGAAATAAAGATGAGGATATAAAGATGGGATTTCTTGATTTAAAAGCAGTTGATAAGTATTACGGCAAGCTTCACGCCATCAAAGGTGTTGACCTGAGTGTTCAGCAAGGTGAGTTCATTGTTTTTGTCGGGCCGTCAGGGTGTGGTAAGTCTACGCTGCTACGCATGATCGCCGGACTTGAGCGTATTAATGGCGGAACGCTGACGTTGGATGGCAGAGATATTACACATGCGCATCCGTCTAAGCGTGATCTGGCGATGGTTTTTCAGACCTATGCACTGTATCCCCACATGACGGTGGGAGAGAACATGTCACTGGCATTGAAACTGGCGAAAGTGCCCGCCGCTGAAATCAAAAAGAAGGTGGAAGCCGCCGCAGTCAAGCTGGATCTGACCCAATATCTGGATCGCAGACCAGCTATGTTGTCTGGTGGTCAGCGTCAACGTGTGGCTATCGGGCGGGCGATTGTGCGTAAGCCTAAAGTGTTCTTGTTTGATGAGCCGTTATCAAATTTGGATGCGGCTTTACGTGGCCAGACGCGGATTGAGATTGCGCGTTTGCACCGTGATCTGGAAGCGACCACCATTTATGTAACGCATGATCAGACGGAGGCCATGACACTGGCTGATCGCGTAGTGGTATTGCGGGATGGTATTATTGAGCAGGTAGGTACACCACTGGAATTATATGACCATCCGGCGAATCGTTTTGTGGCTCAGTTCATTGGTATGCCGCAAATGAATATCATTTCGACATCACTGTTGCCTTCAGCACCG
>CACVAV010000446.1 GCA_902727945.1 uncultured Thiotrichaceae bacterium
TGACTAATACCCGCGATACAGGTGTATTTAATTTCCAGAAAATCTTCAATACCGTACTTAGAACCCTCACGGCCCTGACCGGACTCTTTAATGCCGCCAAACGGTGCCACTTCAGTCGAAATAATACCGGTATTCACACCCACAATACCGTATTCAAGTTCTTCAGAAACCCGCCAGATACGCCCCACATCACGTGCAAAGAAATAAGCCGCCAAGCCGAATTCAGTATCATTCGCCATCTGAACCGCCTCTTCCTCAGATGAGAAGCGGAACAATGGTGCAACCGGGCCGAAGGTTTCTTCTGATGCAACAGCCATATCTGTCGTGACATCCGCCAGCAAGGTCGGCTCAAAGAATGTATGGCCCAAGGCATGGCGATGACCACCGGTCACAATACGTGCACCTTTCGCCAGCGCATCAGCGATATGACTTTCAACTTTTTCTACAGCAGCTTCATTAATTAACGGCCCTTGTGTGGTGCCATCCTCAAGACCATTACCCACTTGTAGTTTATTCACCGCCACCGCCAGTTTCTCAGCGAAGGCATCATAAACACTGTCCTGTACCAATATACGATTAGCACACACACAAGTCTGACCACTATTACGGTACTTAGATGCCATCGCGCCTTCAACGGCCACATCCAGATCAGCATCATCGAACACTATAAAGGGTGCATTACCACCCAATTCCAACGACACTTTTTTCAGCGTATCCGCACTCTGCTTCATCAGCAACTTACCCACAGCAGTAGAGCCGGTGAATGTCACCTTACGCACTGCCGGGTTGGCCGTCATCTCACCACCAATATCAACCGGTTTACCGGTAACCACACTGAAAATACCCGCCGGAATACCGGCACGTTCGGCTAATTCAGCCAATGCCAACGCAGAGTACGGTGTTGCTTCAGCAGGTTTAACCACCATCGGACAACCCGCCGCTAATGCCGGGCCAGCCTTGCGGGTGATCATCGCTGACGGGAAATTCCACGGGGTAATCGCAGCACACACACCCACCGGCATCTTAGTCACTAAAATACGCTGATCCGCACTGTTTGATGGAATGGTATCACCGTAAATTCGCTTACCTTCTTCAGCAAACCATTCGATAAAGGAAGCCGCATAAGCAATTTCACCCGTCGCTTCAGCTAATGACTTGCCTTGCTCCAGCGTCATGATCTTTGCCAGATCCGCCTGGTTTTCCATCATCAAACCATGCCACTTACGCAGCACCGCAGAACGTTCTTTGGCAGTTTTTTTGCGCCAACCGACCCATGCAGACTCAGCACTTTCAATCGCACGACGCGTTTCAGCAGCACCCATTTCAGGCACAACACCCAATACTTCACCGGTAGCCGGATTAGTCACTTCAAATGTGGCACCATTAGCCGCGCCGACCCATTCACCGTTGATATATGCCTGTTGGCGGAATAACGTGTTATCGTTTAACTCCACAGAATTCTCCTTTGATCCTGTTCGACGGTGATTCCAGCCGTCTTATTCTGAAAAATACTCAAATATGATGTATGACATCAACAGTAAAAGCAATCATGCACTACAAGGCGCAGCAGTCTATACTAGTACCTTTGAGGAGCTACCCCAAAAAGCTCCCACGTTAGTAATTTGAAAAAGCAGGTGTAACCACGATGAAGCCCCTATTTATGAATAACCGCATGTTTTTATGGTTCGTGAGCTTTCGCCACACCATGGTCGGTTTGCGCACACTCTACCTCAGAAAAGTGTACGGCATGAATTTACACCCCAGCGTGCGGATTTCTTTTAAATCGCATGTAGATAAGACCAATCCGAAAGGCGTGGTGATTGGCGAGGATACCGTGGTAGCTTTTAATGTCACCATCCTCGCACATGACTGGGCGACCGAGCGCTACGGCGCACAAAACAAGATCACTACCACCATTGGCAAGAAATGTTTCATCGGCTGTGGCGCTATTATCATGCCGGATATTACCATCGGCGATGAGGTTATCGTTGCCTCCGGTGCGGTAGTTACTAAAGATGTGCCCTCACACTCGCTGATCGGCGGTAATCCGGCCAGGATTATCCGCAGCGGTATTCGTACTAAATCGTACGGGCGGCTGATTGATAATGATCACGCAACTCAGTCTTTAGCGGCAAAGTCTGTAGCAGGCTGAACACATCCGCCGGAATAGGTTTAATACCCTGTTGTGCATTTGAATCCACTGCCCAATGCAATAT
>CACVAV010000447.1 GCA_902727945.1 uncultured Thiotrichaceae bacterium
TTTAGCCAGCGTGCCTTTGCCACGGGCACCCCGTAAGCGGTTACGCCGGTATTGGTTAAATGTAAAGAATTGTTAAGCTGACTTCTACTGGCGGTGCTGCAGGGTATAAAGTGAATTACTTGTATAAAGCGGTGTCAGAAGTTGATGAAAAATCAGATCAGCCCGATTCAGATAATTTTAAAACGCGCCATTGATTTTCTGAGTTTTATTCGTGCACAAGGAGCGCAGCAATATTATTTAGTGCATCACCGGCATAATGATGAAATTGTTCTCGGTCTCTATCCATCAAATTGCTTTGTAGTCTCTGCTACCACTGTGTTTTCAGGGATGGAGAACGTACACTGTTATTCAGGATACATCACTGTAGACGGGATGTTTGAAACCATCAACCGGTTCAGGTCTGATGATTCACCTTGGTTTGTGTTGGTTAGTCCGGACATTTCACGTAGCAAACAGGATGAAACGCTACCCTACGCAATTTGTATGCAGCCTACTGTCGAGGTTGTATTCTCTGCTACTGCACAGTGTGGTGTGCTCAGGTACGTGGGCGATAAAGCCAAGGGAGAAAAAGTGCAATGGTTGCTGGATGGTTTTAATGCACAGTACTGTTCACAACCGCCTGAATATGATGATCAGTCCGGTGGTATATGTCAATTTTCCGATATAATACAAGATTGGTCACCCGGCGAATCCGATGCAGCGTTCCTCAGCCGATTAAAACAGGCTGTCAGAGACTTATCAGCATATCCCAGCGCTAAAATGGTTCTGACCCGTGGCTATCAGCTGGAACAAGTTGCGGAGGATACACTGGCATTATTCCGCCTATACGCGCTGCTGAATGACAGTTATGCAGCTGCCCATTTCCTGCAACTTGGCCCTGAATTCCAGTCACTCGGGTGTAGTCCGGAAAATGTATTTCAGCTTTCCGGGCGTGAGATCACGTTGGATGTTGTGGCCTCAACAAGGGGCGTAGGTAATGATCCAATACAAAACCGGGCTATGGAGCAGGAGCTGACTACCGACTTTAAGGAACGAAGAGAACATCTGCTGGCTCTTGATCGCTACATGGCATCGCTGGGGACAATCTGTGCGCCGAATAGTATACGCAAGACCCAACACATGGCTGTGCGTCGGCTCCGGCATGTTATGCATCTGCACTCTATCATTAAGGCCTGCCTGAAGCCGGATATTTCCTGTTTTGACATTATGCGTGGCGGGTATCCGCCATTAGTTTCCTATCCCGGTGAGTTAATTGAACTGGCGGATCATGATCCGGAGCCACATCGGTTTTATGCTGGGTTTGTCGCTCATGGTTTTGCTGATCAGGCCGCATGTTATCTGAATCTGCGAAGCTTGCTGGCACATCAAAACACGCTTTATGCCAAGGCAGGTGTCGGTGTGGTGCGGGAAGCCAAGCCGGAACATGAGTTGAAGGAAGTACAGCTAAAGCTTTCCGGAGTGCTGGAAGCAGTTGCCTTATGGCGACAAGTTGAAAAACACAAACAATCAACAGATGACAAAATAGATAGCACTAATGAGCGGAGACCGTACGCTTGTTAGTTGAAGTAACCACACTAGCCGCCGTATTTGGTATCAGTTACCGCACCTGGAAGCGCAAAAGTGTGCAGCGTAACAAATACCTGTTGCAACTTCAGCGTGGCAAATTATCCGGACAAAATGCCGGCGTCTCTGTCTCTGGCATAACCGAGGATCAGTTAATGCTGGCCCCAAAACCGGTAGGAGCCCGCAACCCTGCGGAGCAAAAGCGTGAGGTAGTGGTATCCGGTGCCGGGGTGGCCTTTACTGCCCTGGGTCTGACCAATCCATTTTATACCCTGGTTGGTTTGCCGGTTGTGGCTTATGCGAGCCGGGAAAACTTTATCATTGCTTGGAACCTGATGCGCCGCAAACAGGTTGATGTCGAGACTCTGGTTTCTATTTCTCTACTCGGGGCGTTCGCGATGCACCGTATACTACCAGCGGCTATGCTGGTTTTTCTCTATCGTCTGTCAACTTATTTAACACTGAGGGTGATGGATGATTCCCGCTTGCGACTGGAGAGTCAATTTGACCAGGCCGGAGATACCGTGTTCCGGGTGCAGGATGGTAGTGAAATCGAGGTCCCGCTTGCTGAGGTGCAGGTAAACGATCTGCTTATTGTCCGGGCCGGGGAGTCAGTACCTGCTGACGGCATAGTAGTCGAAGGCTCAGG
>CACVAV010000448.1 GCA_902727945.1 uncultured Thiotrichaceae bacterium
AGGAATTCTTAGCACGACGCTCACGCACCGCCGCCGCCAATTCATTCAACACAGTCTCAGTCGATGCCCAATTAATACAGGCATCCGTAATACTCTGACCATAGGTTAGCTCTTCCAGCGTCTTACCGTCACCCTTCTGATTACCTTCAACCAGATTACTTTCAATCATCACGCCTGAAATTGCTTTATCACCAGCGGCCATCTGGCCTGCTACATCGGAAGCCACTACCGGCTGCATTTTGTAGTCTTTGCTGCTGTTAGCATGGCTGAAATCAATCATCAGGTAAGGCGGTAAATTGGCTTTCTTCAACTGCGCCACGGTGTCGGCAACACTGTCTGCATCATAATTCGTCTTCTGGCCGCCACGCAAAATCACATGACAATCTTCATTGCCTTCCGTAGCAAAAATCGCAGTCTTACCGGTCTTAGTCACTGACAGGAAGTTATGCGGACGGGAGGCGGCTGAAATCGCATTAATCGCAATATTCACATTGCCATAGGTGCCATTTTTGAACCCAACCGGACAAGATACACCGGAAGCTAATTCACGGTGCCCCTGACTTTCTGTTGTACGTGCACCAATCGCCGCCCAGCTCACCAGATCAGCCACGTATTGCGGGCTGATCAGATCAAGGTATTCAGTCGCCGCCGGGATGCCCATTTCAGTCAGTGTCAGTAACAACTTACGCGCCGTACGCAAGCCCTTATTAATATCAAAACTGTTATCCATATCCGGATCATTGATCAGCCCTTTCCAGCCAATGCTGGTGCGTGGCTTTTCAAAGTAAACACGCATAATAATATGCAGATCAGCTGAAAGTTCATCACGAATAACTTTCAGCTTTTCCGCGTATTCCAGCGCCGCATCAACATCATGAATCGAGCATGGCCCGACAACGACTAACAGACGGTCATCACTGCCATGAATGATCCTATGCGCGTCATAACGTGCACGGAAAACCGTATTCGTGCCCTTCTCATCCATCGGGAATTCATTGAGCAGCTCTTCCGGAGAAGTTAATTCGTGCATGCCCGCAATCCGTAAGTCATCTGTATTGTATTTCATTATCCGTTACCTTGATCGACTGCTGCCTTCATTTGTGACAGCAATGTTTGAATTTCATCGTGTTTCAGTTTCATCGAAGCCTTATTGACTATCAACCGTGAACTGATGTCCGCCATGTGTTCCAGAGGCTCCAAGCCGTTTGCCCGCAATGTGTTGCCGGTGTCCACCACATCCACAATGCAATCAGACAAATCAACAATCGGAGCCAGCTCCATCGAACCATACAACTTGATAATATCAACCTGACGGCCCTGTTGCGCAAAATACTTGCGGGCGCAATTAACAAACTTAGTCGCGACCCGCAATTTTTCCTTAGGCAAAGGCCGGTCAGCAAAACCAGCCACCATTAATTTACAGTTGGCGATTTTCAGATCAAGCATTTCATACAAGCCCTGCCCGCCATGTTCCATTAAGACATCTTTACCCGCCACCCCGACATCCGCCGCGCCATGTTGCACATAAGTCGGCACATCCGTAGCGCGGATAATAACCAGTTTTACAGTATCAATGCTCGTATCCAGAATCAGCTTGCGGCTTTTTTCCGGATCATCCAATGGTTCAATGCCTGCCGCCTTTAGTAACGGCAAAGTATCTTTAAAAATACGCCCCTTAGAGAGCGCAATGGTGATTGGTTTATTCATAACTATCCCTATCCGACACGCTCAATTTTTGCACCCAGTGCAACCAGTTTCTCTTCAATACGCTCATAACCACGGTCTGTGTGATAAATACGATCCACCGTGGTCATACCTTTAGCCACCAGGCCAGCCAGAATCAATGACGCGGAAGCCCGTAAATCCGTCGCCATCACCGGTGCACCGCGCAATTCCGGCATACCCGCCACAATCGCCGTATTGCCTTCCAGGCGAATATTCGCCCCTAAGCGCATTAACTCAGCCACATGCATCATACGGTTTTCAAAAATGGTTTCCACCACCACGCCGATGCCCGTGGAACAGGCGTTCATGGTCATAAACTGCGCCTGCATATCCGTTGGAAAAGCCGGATAAGGGTCAGTACGAATATCCACAGCCTTCAACCTGCGCCCGCGCATATCCAGCTCAATCCAGTCATCACCCTGCGTTACCTTCGCGCCTGCTTCACGGAATTTAGCTAACACCGCATCTAAGGT